>NZ_NOZF01000139.1:0-126001 GCF_002258565.1 Rhodococcus sp. 05-2254-6 | reverse complement strand
CCCACAACGCCCTGATACCGACCGGATCGACGGGCCGAGGGACGTTCTCGCGCAACGACAATGCATCGAGGACAAGTTTCGGGGCACCGCCGGCCGAGAGTGCCTTGGTATCACCGCAGGCGAGTTCGGCCAGCTCGGTGAGCGACATCCCGTCCACCGGCAGCATCGCGAGGACCTTCGTGGCCACCTCGAGCGCGTCGACGGCGACCCGGCCACCGAGGGTGCCGTCCTGGTTGAGCAACGAGGCGATCCAATGTTCGATCCATTCTCGGTCGGTGCCGCCGCCGAGAACATCCCTGGCCCGATCGAGTGCATCGGCGCGCACCTGAGCCTTGTCGGCGGCGATCCGCTTCTTGTCCTGCAACGGGGCCTGCGACGTGAGGGTGTCGATCAGTCCGAGGCCACCGTTGAGCGGATGGCTCAGCCACGCGTCGAATCGCTCCAGGTCGAGTCTGGTGCTGCGCGCCCGAGAATGCAGACTCGAATTGGACCGAGAGATCGCGCTGCACAGACGCCACAGCTCCGGAGCATCGCTCAGATCGACGGTGATGTTGCCGCCGACCCGAAGCCAGTTGGACTCCAACTTCTTTCGTGCCGCATCGAGCAGCGCACCCAATTCCACGCTGCCGCGCCATTCGCTGTTACCGCTCAAACTCCAGCCCACCTTCGGTTCGGGTCGGCACCCGGCGCGTCAGCGGTGACCCGAGTGCGGCAGCGAGGTCGGTACCGTCGTGCTCGGCGAACAGTTCGCCGTTCTCCCACACCAGAAGTGCTGCGCTGACGGTGTTCTCGGCTGTCGAATGCGCCAGGTCGTAGTGCGCGCAGCCGGGGACGTCCCCGTAGGTGATCCACAGGTCGTATCCGGTCATGAACAGGTCGAGGTCGAATTGCACACTCAGGCCGAGCAATTCGCTGCGGCCGTTGTCGTCGACACCGGCGAACGCCTCGTCCAGCGCCAGCAGCCGAGGTGAATGAGGATCGGCGGAGGACAGCATCACGTGCGCGGCGGCGAACAATGGCAGGTGCAGCGACACCGACTGCTCACCGCCCGAGAGCGCACTGTGGCGTGCGACGGTGAGACGATCCTCGTTGCCGTCACCGCTGATGAGCGTGAAGGCAAACACGCGCCAGCGGCGATAGTCCAGTGTCGTGGACAGGATCTCGGGGTAGGACCGTTCCGGATGCGCCGCGCGAGCGATTCTGATCTCCGACGCGAAGTGGGCGCGCATTGCGGCCAGATCGTCCTGGTTCAACGCCGAGGCGTCGCGGTCGAGCAGTTTGGACACCGCCCGGGCCCCGTCGTCGAGGTTGTCCGCGAGCACCCAGTGCACACCGATCGTGTTGCCCGACGACATGCGGCGCTGCTTCATCTCCGCAGACATCTGGGCGATCAGCTCGCGTGCGTCGACGGTGCGCTCGTGAATCTGCTGCGCCAGGCCGGTCAGCAGTGCATCTTCGAGTATTCGGCGCTCCTGCTCGGTCAGCAGCAACTCCTGATCGGCCCTCGCCGCGCCGATGCGGTCGGCGAAATCTCCGACCGACGAATAGCCCTGCTCGTCCTGAACTCGTACGACGGTCAAACCGTCCGGCGCATCCCACTGCAAACGGTAGTCCTGCCCCGATGCGGCGAGTTGCGAGTCGAACTCCTGGAGCGCACTCGTCAGGGCCGTCCGGGTCGACTTCCGGCTCGAGTCACTGACTTTCACCGACGCCGTCGCTGCGTCGAGTGCCGAATGCAGTGCGCTCACGACCGTCGGTAGTACCGGAACCTCGTCGTCGGGACCGTCGGCCTGCTGAACTCGATACAGAATCTGCTCCACGGTCAACCAGGCAGAATCACTGGCAGGCCAGGCGTACGCCTCGTGGACACCGAGGATGCCGAGCAGGTCCTTGCGAGCGTAGGGCGCCAGCCGCACGGCGTCGCCCAGGGTTTCGGTGACGGCACCGCGCAGGCTTTCCAGCGCGGTGTTGCAGGCACCCTCGGCCTTGCCGATCGCTTCGCCGGCTTCCTTGTCCGCTTTGCGCGCGGCCCGCTGCTCGGCGCGGCATTTCTCGATGCGTTCGCGTGCGTTCTCCAGATCGGTGTCGATCTGTTCGGCGGTGGCACCGAGCTTCTCGCTCAGGAGCTCGAGGCGTTGCACCTGCTGTCGGTAGTTCTCTTCGGCTATTGCCGCTTCCTCGGCGAGCTCCTCGGCCAGGCCGGTCGCCTCTTCGAGCCGGTTGGTTGCTTCGCGGGCGCGTTCTGCTTCGCGCGTGTGATCGCCACGCTTGCGGATGACCACCGAGCCCTGATGCTCGAAATGCCGAATCGCAGCGGCGAGGGCATCGATGTCGCGACCGATGTGGGGGGTGCGGTGAGCCACGGCGACGGTGCGCAGCTGCTTCTCCTTCGCCGACAGGTCTGCGATCGCCTGGTCGAACTCACGGTCGGCCGCGGCAGCACCCTCCGTGGAGGTGCGTAGCGCTCCAGCGGCAGCGGTGACGGCGCGTTGCGCTCTCACGATGGCCGAGGCCCGGGGGAGCTGCTTGGCGGCCGCACCCAGTGCCTGCACCGATTCGCGCGCAGATCGTTCGTCGGCCGTCGCGGTCTCCAGCGCGGCCGTTGCGGTATCGATCGCGCCACCGAGCTCGGCGATGCGTTGCTCACGCCGACGAGCCCGCGCCGTCGCACCGATGTACTCGGCATCGGCCTTGGTGTGGCGACCCTGCTGCACACCCTGCCAGTACCGACCGTCGACGCCCACCGAGACGGCACCGCCGGAGACTGCGCTTTGGTCCCGTTGCAGTGCAACCGAATTCAGCACGTCGAGTATGCGCAATTCCGATACCGCAGTGCCGGGCTCGGGTTCGAGGACGGACGCCAACGTGGTTCCGGTCGGCCTCGAGGCCTCCGGCAGCGGCGACAGATACTGCTCAGAGTTCGAGTCGACGGGGAAATCCGCGATCGGATGGATCCAGCCGTCGAGCAGATTCGCCGCCTGCAGCGCGGATTCGACTCCGGCGGCGTCGGCAGGGGAGACCGAATCCGCGAACCGAACCAGCTGCCACAGTGGCGCTCCCGACAGATCCGCACGCGAGTCGGTCCGCGCGGCGAACGGCGGCGGCGCGTCATCGTGTTCGGCTCGCACCAGGGACAGTTCGTCGCGTAGCGCGTTCAGCTCGGCCGTGCGGGTCGATACGTCCACGCGGGCCTGTGCCTGCCGGGCGCGAAGCGCGTCGATACCGTCCGCGGTCTGTTCGGCCAGCACCGATTCCAGGCTCGGGGCGTCGTCGTCGCCGACGTGTGCCAACGCCGCGTCGAGGGCCTCGAACGCGGCGGAGGTGATGCCCGCAGCAGAGTAGAGCGCCGAATTGTTCGACCACCAGGCTCGTAGTCCCGAAGCGAACTGCGCCTTCTCCAGGTCCACGGTCGCCTCGGCCTCGGTGACCGCAGCCGACGCGGCCTCGAGCATCTCTCTGGCCTTCGACGCGGCCTTCTCCGCACGAGTGCGTTCCGTCGACGCCTTCTCGACGGTTCCCAGCGCCTCGCGAACCGCCCGCACGTCGCCGTCGCGTTCCTCGGCGTGGCCACGCAGCGCGGTGCTGATCTGGTCGCTACGGGCGGTTCCCGGCAGTGGTGTCCAGACGATCCCCGCGTCCTCGGCTGCAGACTGCAGTTCCTCCTCGGCGCGGGTGACCCCGGCAACGGAATCCCGGAGTGCGGAATCGGCCCGAGCCGCTTCGGTGGTGCGCTGCTCCAGTTCTACTCGAGCCTTGCGGGCGCGGTCGGCCTGCTGGGCGGTCGAGATCTCCAGCTTCGCAGCGGATTCGGCCAGATCGTCGAGTTGCTGCTTGCCCTCGTATGCGCTCGAGCGCTGTAGAGTCTCGCGGTCTGCGACGGCCTGATCCAGTGCGCGTTCGGCCTCGTCGAATCGGGTTTCTGCAGCCGCACGTTCGAGCAGACGGCGGTCCTTCAGAGCGGCAGCGGCGAAGTGTGCGGTGGTCGCATGAGTGACCGCCTCGAGCCGGCGCGAGACCTGCTCGACATCCGAACGCGTCTGCACCCGAAGGTATTTGGAGTACACCGAGACGAAGTTCTTGGCGGCGTGATCGGCCTGCGCCAGTCCTTCGAGAGCCCGGCCCACCTCTTCCATGTCACTGAAGGAGCGCGCTGCTTCGAGCACCAGCTGCTCGTCCAACGGACGCAGGCCGTCGGTCAACGCCTGCGAGAGCCCCTTCGGGTCGAGGTTCTTGGCCAACTGTGGGCGGCGGAGTGTCAAGATCAAGTTGATCAACTGGTCGTAGCGCTGTGCACCGAGCCCGAACATGCGGGCGTCGATCGCGGCGCGATAGTCCACCGGGCGATCTGTCAATGCGTCGGTGCCCAGCTGTTCACCGAGTTGCTTCTTCGTCAACGGACGGTCGTCGGAACCCAACAGCGAGAAGTCGACGCCCACTCGGCCGTCGGCCACGAAGTACCAGCGGGTCACCTTGTCGTTGTGGCGGCTCGCCCGCATGCCGATTCCGACCGTCACCGATTCGGGGTCCTCGCGCGACCCGCGGCCGAACTCCATCCACACGTACGAGTGCGCGCTTTCCTGCCCTCGGTAGAGCAGGTTGGACTTCATC
Source organism: Rhodococcus sp. 05-2254-6 (assembly GCF_002258565.1). Classification (NCBI taxonomy): domain Bacteria; kingdom Bacillati; phylum Actinomycetota; class Actinomycetes; order Mycobacteriales; family Nocardiaceae; genus Rhodococcus; species Rhodococcus sp. 05-2254-6. Next base: position 121,393 of record NZ_NOZF01000139.1, on the reverse strand, counting down.
GTCCGCTCTTCTCCGGCGAACGGATTGAGCCGGCGCGGTTCGATACGACCGTCGAGGACGAACGGGAACAGCACTTCGAGAGCCTTGGTCTTGCCGGAACCGTTGGGCCCACGCAACACCAGCCGACCGTCGGCGAAGGAGAACTCCTGATCACGGTAGTCCCACAGGTTGACGATCCCTGCTCGCGTCGGCCGGAAACGTGACGAGTGTGCGGTCATCTACTCAAGCCTCTACTTCGGATGGATCGGTGATGTCGGCCTGGTCGGTTCTGGGGGACTGGTCGGTACTGGGGGACTGTTCGGAACCGAACAGCGAATCCTGCGGGGTCCGATCGCGCACGCTGACCATCACGTCGCGGTAGCGCGCGATCACCGGTAGCACCAGCACGCCGCCGGACACGCTGTGTACCAATCGAAGTCGATGCAGCATCGCGATCGCTCGGAGCCGTAGGCCGTCGCGATCGGTCTGCCACTGCGCGGCGAACGTACGACCGAACCGTTCGACGAGATCGTCGACCACCGAGACCAACCAACTGTCCTCGATGAGCGGATACTGCTTCTTGTCCACCGCATCGTCGAATGCAGTTGCATCGGAACCGAACCCGAATTCTGCGAGATCACCGAAGACTCCACCGTCGGGAATGGCACCGTCCAACTGCTCGATCAGGGCGTCACCGTCGGGAAGGGGGTAGGTCGCCAGCGCGGGTGCATCCGGATCGATCACCCGGTCCGAGATCTCGCCCGCGATCAGCAATGCGACCTGGGCAATGGTTCCGGTGCTGGGGAATCGGTAGTCCGAGAGTCGTCCCGAGGTGTCGATGAGGGCCACTCCCTCGGCGCGACGCTCGGCGACGAGGCCGGTCAGCAACTCGACGTCGGCAACGGTGCGCGACGCGGCGAGGGCCGTGCGGCCGTCCGGGTCGAGATCGTCGACATAGACCACCGGTTGCTCCACCAACGCACGGCGTACCGCACGCAGCGTTTCCTTCGGATCTGCCTCACGCCCGGAATCGGTCTGTCCCGCATCGGATTCCTCGGGGTCGATCGCGGCGTTCGAGCCGGCCAGCAACCCGCGAATCGATCGCAGATGCTGCACGGCGCGGGGCGGCCTGAACATGGCAACGACGACGGGACGGTCGATGTCGTAGAGCGCCTCGCCTGCGGACGGGTTGTTCGCCCAGCCGCTCGCGTCACCGTCGGCCAACGCGATGGCCCCGCGTGTCGCGAGCCACCCGATCGCGTCGACGAACGCGTCTCGGTCGCTTGCCCGGTCGGTTGTCAGCTCGACACCGTCGACCTGACTCGCCTCTGCTGCAACATGATCGGCGAGTTCGGACAGGGTGATCTGGTTGCCCGCCCGGCCGAGTGCCGCCAGCGCCAACGCCAGGTACGCGTACCTACGGCGGTCGAAGATTCGGTCGGTGGGCGTTCGCGCGGGTTGACTGTCGTCGAGTGCGTCGATCACCGGGAACAGGCGAGCCGTGGTCTCGGTGACCTCGAGGCGATACCCGAACAGCTCGAGCAGATCCTCGCGCAACTCGGTGGCCCATCTGCGCAGCAGTGGCAGCGCGATCCGATCGGGGTACGTCGTGGTCACCAGGTGATTCGACAGCGCAACCCGGGCGGCCCGCTGGTAGGAATCCAGTGCGAGGGTGGAGATCTCGCGAGCTCTCATCGGCGTGCCACCTCGCTGACCTCGAGCGCGAGGCGGTCCAGATGCAGCCGGCCTCTGCTGGTCCGCACGATCGTCGAACGGTCGCTGTCGCTGAGCGTCAGGCGCACGCCGCTGTCCGATCCGGACGAGTCGGAGGTGCGTCCGCTCACGCGTACCCGGGCGGTCAACGCAGCATTCAACAGACTCAACAGCACCTCGGTTTCCTGCTCGTCGAGAATCCGGTCGTGGATTCCGGCGGAGGCAAGCGACTGCGCTGCGGCACTGCGTGATCGCTGCGACTCGAGTTGCTGCTCGCGCAGCCGTCTGATGCCGCCGTCGTTGCGCTGCACCCGTCCCGGAACACCGGGGGTCGGGGTGCGTCCGGTCTCGGCCAGGGTGCGCGAGATCTCGACCGGTGGTGCCTCCCACCACGATCGGGACGTGGGGATGATGTCGGCGTCGGGATGCACCATCGACAGATGCCGCGGTCTGCCGAGGCCGAACACGGCATGGAACAGAGCGTGCGCGCTGTCTTCGGTCGGCGCGGCAGCGAACCAACCGGCCAGGTGGCGCAATTGGCTCTCGCGACTGACTCCGCCCTTGCGGGTCTCGGTCACCCGGCGCAGCAGCGACAGCACGGCGGCGATCGCGCTCATCGTGCCCTCGCGGAGTCGCTCGGACTCGCTGAGTTCGGACTCGGCCGAGACGAACCAATGCGAGAGGCCGGCCCAGCGATCGGTCCAGTCGGCGCGGCGTTCGGCGACGGTGAGAAAGACTCGTTCGTCGCTGATCGCGGCTCGCTCGACGAGTTCCTCGATTCCGGTGCTCTCGACGAGTGCTATCGCCTCGGCGAGTTTCGGTGCGTAGCGGGTCAGATCGGAGCTGAATTCACGCATGTGTGTCAGCAGGGCGTCCTTGTGAACCAGGAACGACTCCGGCGTGATCTCGGTGGTGCGCACGAGGTCGCCGAGCACCAGATAGAAATGCGCGGCGCGGGTAGCCATCTCCGACAGTGTCGAATCGAGTCGGCTGAGCTTGCGGTAGATGCGATCGCCGTCGGCCTGACGGTTCGCCTCGGCCAGCTCGTGCATGTCGGCCAGTAGCTCGGGCAGCACCAGCCGCGACAGCGCGGCGTCGTCCAGGCGCGCACCGAGCACGTCCTCGACCGCTCGGTAGGCCTTGTAGCCGGCTTGGCCGAACTGGTAGACGAAGTGACGGTTGCGGTACTCGGCGAGGGTGGCGGCGCGGGTGCCGTCGTAGCTGCGTTCGAGCAGGCCCCAGGCGTGGAGCTGATCGAGCAGAGGCGCGATGTCGAGGGTGCTCAGCGCTTCGTGGTGCCCGGAGCTGCGTGCGATGAGGTCGGCGACGTCTCCGGAGTGCAGCAGGACGACGTAGTTGGCTCGTGCAGTGTCGAATGCCCGGAGAACAGCCAGGTACTCGGAGCGCTTCTCGGCAACGGCGAACGAGAAGAGACCGAGACGATCTTCCTCCACGAACGCATTCACGACTCCCTGTCGTGCGTCCTCGCCTGATTCGCTCACTGGAACAGGGTAGGGGGTAGGAGTGGAGCCTGCGAAACGACCAGGCGGTGCAGCGGTGTCGGTCGTTCAACCGTGCCGGTTAGAGCTCCAGGGTCACTTTTCCGTCCACCACTGTGGCGGGGTAGGTGCGCACCGAGTCGATGCCGCTGGGGCAGGTGCCGTCGTCGAGCGAGAAGGTGTACTGGTGCAGTGGACACACGACTATGGATCCGTCGATCTGACCGTCTGCCAGCGGCCCGCCCTTGTGCGGGCACACGGCGTCCATGGCCCGGACCGAGCCGTCACGGAGGAGGAACACCGCCACCTGCTTGCCGTCCACCACGTAGGCCCGTCCCTCGCCGGGCGTCAGGTCCTCCACGGCCCCGACAGGCACGCTCATCGGACCGGCACCTGTGGCAGCGGAAGCAGGGGCAGCGATGGGGTGAACTGGGCGGGTGACTTCGGTGCGGCGCGGTCCTGCCACGGGTCGATGTACCCGTCCACCGATGCCTGCATTCGTTCGTCGAGTCCGGCGACGATGCCGTCGCGGTCGTCGATCAGCACGCTCTGCAGTTCTTCGAGACCGACACGCGGAACCCACGCGTACGTTCGCTCGAGCCACTGGGCGTTCTCACGGTAATGCTGGATGAACCTGCCTGCCACGGTCAGAACCTCCTCGGCCCCCGTCACGGTGGCCAGTAGATCGCCCTTGCGGATGTGTGCACCGGCCGCACCTCCGACGTAGATCTCCCATTTGTCCTCACCCACCGAGACGACGCCGAAGTCCTTGCACAGTGCTTCCGAGCAGTTGCGCGGGCAGCCCGCGACCGCGAGCTTCAACTTCGCCGGAGTCTCCAAGCCCTGGAACCGTTCTTCGAGGGCGATGCCCAGTGCCGTCGAGTCGCCGAGGCCGAAGCGACAGAAGTCGCTGCCGACGCAGGTCTTCACTGTGCGCATACTCTTGCCGTAGGCGAAGCCGGAGGGCATGTCCAGATCGCCCCACACCTTCGGCAGGTCTTCCTTCTTGATGCCGAGGAGATCGATACGCTGACCGCCGGTGACCTTGACCAGCGGAACGTGGTACTTGTCCGCGACGTCGGCGATCTTGCGCAACTGATCCGGGGTGGTGACGCCACCCTTCATCTGCGGCACCACCGAGAACGTGCCGTCCCGCTGGATGTTGGCGTGAACTCGGTCGTTGATGAACAGCGCGCCGCGCTCGTCCACCCAGTCCGGGCCCCACACCGTCCGCAGCAACGACGCCAACGGCATCTTGGCCGCGGCATCCTCCGCTCCACCGGTCGCCAACGCGGCGAAGACCGCAGACACCGCCCGAAGATCCTGCGCGCGAATCGCGTCGATCAGCTCCGGCTTGGTCATCGGGATACACGGCACGTACCAGTCTGCGGTCGGGTCGGCCTCGACGGCACCGCCTGCTGCGCACGCGATGATGTCCTTCACCAGTCCCTTGCACGATCCGCACCCCTTGCCCGCCCGGGTCTTCGCGGTCACGTCGCCGAGGTTCTTCGCGCCTGCGTGTACGCAGGCCACGATGGCTCCCTTGGTGACGCCGTTGCAGTTGCACACCTGGACGTCGTCGGCCAGCTCGGCGGCTCCTGTTGCCGCAGAGGGGGTGCCCATGTCGAAGAGCATGCTGATGCGCTCGTCGGGCAACGGCACTTTCTCGTCGAACGCCTGGGTGAGGAAGTTGGCCTTGGAGATGTCGCCCAGCAGGGTGGCACCGACGAGTTTGTTGTTCCGCACGATCACCGACTTGTACGTACCGCTGCGCGGCTCGTAGAACTGGACGAACTCGTCGTCGTCTCGTTCGGGGGCGGTGATCCCCATCGAGGCGACGTCGACACCGGCGACCTTGAGCTTGGTGGTCAGACGCGAACCGTGGTACGCCGCAGTGGGATCGGCTCCGGTGAGCACGTCTGCCAACACGACGGCCTGCTCCCACAGCGGAGCGACGAGGCCGTAGACCTCGCCGCGGTGTTGGCAGCATTCACCGACGGCATAGATGGAACCCTCGTCCTCGCAACGTAATTGGTCGTCGACGACGATTCCGCGTTCGATCACCAGTCCGCCGGCGCGAGCGAAATCGACGCTGGGACGAATGCCCGCGGTGACGACGACCATGTCAGCGGCGAGCGAGGTGCCGTCGTTGAACCCCACGCCGGTGACGACGCCGTCCTCGGAGCGCAACACCGAGGTGGTTCGCTTGGAGGTGTGCACGCCGACGCCGAGTGACTCGATCTTGTTCCGTAGTACGCGGCCGCCACGCTCGTCGAGCTGCTGATTCATCAGGTGACCGGGGGAGTGCACCACGTTCACTTCCAGGCCCTGCGTGCGCAAGCCGTATGCGGCTTCGAGTCCGAGCAGACCGCCGCCGATGACGACGGCGCAGACGTCGTCGCGCGACTGCGCCATCTGCAGCATGCCGTTGGTGTCGGCGATGGTGCGGAAGCCGAACACGCCGCGCGCCAGCCTGCCGTCGGACTCGCGGAGACCGTCCATGTTGGGGAAGAACGTGTTGCTGCCGGTGGCGATGATCAGCACGTCGTAGTCGACGGACCGACCGCTCTCGCAGACGACGGTCTTGGAGAACCGGTCGAGTGAGATCGCGCGGTCTCCGGCGTGCAGCGTGACGCCGTTCTCGCTGTACCAGCTCATCGGGTTGAGGATCAGGTCCTCGTCGTCGACGGTGGCCTCGCCGGACAACACGTGCGAGAGCATGATTCGGTTGTAGTTGCCGTACGGCTCGTCGCCGATCATGGTGATCTCGAACGACGAACTGCCGCCGCGTTTGATGATCTCCTCGACCGCCCTGGCACCGGCCATCCCGTTACCGACCACCAGCAGCCGCTGCTTGCCCGCGGTCATCAGATCAGCACCAGACCGAAATCGACGACGACCTCTCCGCTGGTTCCGGCAGGGGCCGCGACGACCAATTCGAGCACCGTGTCGGGATCCACGTCCTCGACCACCCGCAGCGGAATGTTCACGCCGCTCTTGGCACCCATCGGGAACATGCGCATCGGACTGCCGTCGCGCAGCAAGGTGACGACCACCAGCTCGTCGCTCGAATTTCCGCCGCGAAAGTACAGCGGCTGAGCCGTCGTACCCTCGGGGACGACGAAGCTGAGGCTGGGATCGATCAGCTCGGGCTTGTCCAGACCGTGTCCGGTGAACGAGAAGACGCCTTGCAGGAATCGCGGTGTGCTGGCCATACCCACGAGGTTGCGGGGTCGGGGTGACGTCACCGCTGCGGTGACGTTACGTCGGGATCAGAAAGACCTCACCGGCCCCCGGCTCCTCCTGTGCGGTCGGTCAGAGCCCGAAGTTGCCCGGACCGCGTCGCCTCAAGTACTTCTCGAACTCGGCCGCGATGGCGTCGCCGTCGATCTTGGCGATCGCATCGGACATGTCCACCTCGGCGTCGCCGCGTTCCTCGAGGCTGCGAACGTATTCGCTGATCTCCTCGTCTTCCTTCGTCATCTCGGTCACCGCCTCTTCCCATTCCTCGGCCTGGGTGGGCAGTTCGCCGAGCGGTACCTCGATGTCGAGCACGTCCTCGACCCGCTGCAGCAGCGCCACGGTGGCCTTGGGGTTGGGCGGCTGGGAGACGTAGTGCGGGACCGCAGCCCAGAAGGAGACCGCAGGCACCCCGGCCTTGACGCACTCGTCCTGCAGCACACCGGTGATCCCGGTCGGTCCCTCGTAGCGAGTCTGTTCCAGGTTGAACTGTTCGGCCGATTCGGTGCTGTAGGCGGTGCCGGTCACCGGAACGGGTCTGGTGTGGGGAGTGTCCGCCAGCAGTGCGCCCAGGATCACCACGGTCTCGACGCCGAGCTGTTCGACGAATTCGAGGAGGTCGTCGCAGAAACTGCGCCAGCGCATGTTCGGCTCGATGCCACGTAGCAGCACCACATCGCGCGAGCTGCCGGGAGGCGAACACACCGACAGCCGAGTCGACGGCCACTCGATCTCGCGCGTGACACCGTCCACCTGCCGGACTGTCGGGCGGTTGACCTGGTAGTCGTAGTAGTCCTCCGAGTCCAGTTCGGCCAGCGGACTGGCGTCCCAGATCAGCTCCAGATGCTCGATCGCGCCGCTGGCTGCATCTCCCGCGTCGTTCCAGCCCTCGAAGGCAGCGACCAGGATCGGGGAGCGCAACTCGGGAATGACGTCGTCGAGGTCGTCGAGGTCTGTGGCATTGGCCACAGCATCGTGGACGGCCTCGATCAATGCAGCATCCAGAGGCACATCCGATCCGGCACCTGAAATGTCCGTATTTTCGTTTCCGTCGTCGATCGGGGACTGGCCATCGAGGTTTCGGGGACTCACCACGACAGCCTACGACCCGACGTAACTTCGGTGCCCACTACTCTGTAGTGATGCCCGCTCAACACAAGCCCAGTCTGCTCGATGCGATTTCACGTCGTGTTGTCATCGGCGACGGAGCGATGGGCACGATGCTCCAGGACGCCGACCTCACTCTCGACGACTTTCTCGGTCTGGAGGGATGCAACGAAATCCTGAATGCCACCAGGCCGGACGTGCTGCGTGAGATTCACCGCGAGTACTTCGCGGCCGGTGCGGACGCCGTCGAGACCAACACCTTCGGCTGCAATCTGCCCAACCTGGCCGATTACGACATCGAGGACCGCATCCGCGAGTTGGCCGAGAAAGGCACCCGGCTCGCGCGTGAGACCGCCGACGAGATGGGCCCGGGCCGCGACGGGATGGGCCGCTTCGTGTTGGGTTCCATGGGCCCCGGTACCAAGCTCCCCACTCTCGGCCACGCCCCCTTCGCCCGACTGCGCGACGCGTACACCGAAGCCGCCCTCGGCATGATCGACGGCGGTGCCGACGCCATCCTGGTCGAGACCTGCCAGGACTTGCTACAGGTCAAGGCCGCGATCATCGGCAGCCAGCACGCGATGGACAAGCTGGGCGTCCGCATCCCGATCATCACCCACGTCACCGTCGAGACGACGGGCGCGATGCTCGTCGGCAGCGAGATCGGTGCCGCACTGACGGCACTCGAACCCCTCGGTATCGACATGATCGGGCTCAACTGTGCGACCGGCCCGGCCGAGATGAGCGAGCACCTGCGCCATCTGTCCAAGCATTCGCGTCTTCCGGTGTCGGTGATGCCCAATGCCGGCCTGCCCACCCTGGGCGCGAAAGGGGCCGAGTACCCACTGACCGCTCCCGAATTGGCCGAGGCCCTGAGCGGTTTCGTCAGCGAATACGGGCTGGCTCTGGTGGGAGGTTGCTGTGGCACCACGCCCGAGCACATCCGCCAGGTTGCCGACATGGTGCACGGGGCAACGAAACTCGAACGGCAGCCCGCGCCCGAGCCGGGCGTCTCCTCGCTGTACACCGCCGTTCCGTTCGAGCAGGATGCCAGCATCCTGATGATCGGTGAGCGCACCAACTCCAACGGGTCCAAGGCATTTCGCGACGCGATGCTCGCCGAGGATTACGAGAAGTGCCTCGACATCGCCAAGGACCAGACCCGCGACGGCGCGCACATGCTCGACCTCAACGTCGACTACGTCGGCCGCGACGGCGCCGCGGACATGGCCGCGTTGGCCAGCCGACTGGCGACGGCGTCGACCCTGCCGATCATGCTCGACTCCACCGAACCTGCCGTTCTCGAAGCAGGTTTGGAGCACCTCGGTGGCCGCAGCGCGGTCAACTCGGTCAACTACGAGGACGGCGACGGACCCGACTCGCGATTCCAGAAGATCATGCGTCTGGTCAAGGAGCACGGCGCCGCCGTCGTTGCGCTGACCATCGACGAAGAGGGACAGGCACGTACGGCCGAATGGAAGGTGCGCGTCGCAGACCGGTTGATCACCGACATCACCGAGAACTGGGGCCTGCGCCACGAGGACATCATCGTCGACACCCTCACTTTCCCGATCTCGACGGGCCAGGAAGAGGTGCGACGCGACGGCATCGAGACCATCGAGGCGATCCGGCAGCTCAAGGAGAAGTACCCGAAGGTGCACACCACCCTCGGGCTGTCGAACATCTCGTTCGGCCTCAATCCCGCTGCACGCCAGGTGCTGAACTCGGTGTTCCTGCACGAGTGCACACAGGCCGGCCTCGACACCGCCATCGTGCACGCGTCGAAGATCCTGCCGATGAACAAGATTCCCGACGAGCAGCGCGAGACGGCCCTCGATCTGGTGTACGACCGCCGCAGCGAGGGCTACGACCCGCTGCAGAAGCTCATGCAGCTCTTCGAGGGGGTCTCCGCAGCGTCGGCGCGGGAATCTCGCGCGGAAGAACTCGGCCGTTTGCCGCTGTTCGAGCGACTCGAACGACGCATCGTCGACGGCGAACGCAACGGCCTCGACGCCGATCTCGACGCCGCGATGGCCGAGAAGCCGCCGCTGGAAATCATCAACGAGACGTTGCTCTCGGGGATGAAGACCGTGGGCGAGCTGTTCGGCTCAGGTCAGATGCAGCTGCCGTTCGTGCTCGCCTCCGCCGAGGTGATGAAGGCTGCTGTGGCGTATCTCGAACCGCACATGGAAGCAACCGACGACGACGGCAAGGGTCGCATCGTGCTCGGTACCGTCAAGGGCGACGTGCACGATATCGGTAAGAACCTCGTCGACATCATCCTGAGCAACAACGGGTACGAGGTGGTCAATCTCGGTATCAAGCAACCGATTTCGGCCATTCTGGAAGCCGCGATCGACAAGCGCGCCGACGTGATCGGCATGTCCGGGCTACTGGTCAAGTCCACCGTGGTCATGAAGGACAACCTCATCGAACTCAACTCGAAGGGTGTCGCCGAGCAATTCCCGGTTCTGCTGGGCGGAGCGGCGCTGACCCGGTCGTATGTCGAGAACGACTTGCAGGACGTCTACGAGGGCGACGTGCACTACGCGCGTGATGCATTCGAGGGCCTTCGCCTGATGGACACCATCATGACCACCAAGCGTGGTGGCGGACCGGCCCCGGACAGCCCCGAGGCACTCGCTGCGAAGGCCAAGACGGCCGAGCGCAAGGAACGCCACGAGCGGTCCAAGCGCATCGCCGAGAAGCGCAAAGCCGCCGAAACGCCGGTGGTCGTGCCCGAACGATCCGATGTCGCTGCCGACATCGACATCCCGGTGCCGCCGTTCTGGGGCACGCGCATCGTCAAGGGCGTGTCACTGTCGGAGTACTCGGGGCTGCTCGACGAGCGGGCCCTGTTCCTGGGGCAATGGGGTCTGCGCGGTGCCCGCAAGGGCGAAGGTGCCACGTACGAGGACCTGGTGGAGTCGGAAGGCAAACCGCGCCTGCGGTATTGGCTCGATCGACTGAGCACCGACGGCATCCTCGCACACGCGGCATTGGTGTACGGGTACTTCCCGGCGGTCTCGGAGGGCGACGACGTCGTCGTGCTCACCGAACCCGAACCCGATGCGCCCGAACGCTTTCGGTTCACGTTCCCACGGCAGCACCGCGACCGCTTCCTCTGCATATCGGACTTCGTTCGGTCGCGTTCGGCGGCACAGGAATCGGGCAAGGTCGATGTTCTGCCGATGAACCTGGTGACGATGGGCCAGCCCATCGCGGACTTCGCCAACGAGCTGTTCGCCGCCGACTCGTACCGTGACTACCTCGAGGTCCACGGAATCGGCGTTCAGCTCACCGAAGCCCTGGCCGAGTACTGGCACCGCCGGGTACGCGAGGAACTGAAGCTCTCCGACGGCAATTCCGTCGCCTCGGAGGATCCCACCGAGGCCGAGGGCTTCTTCAAACTCGAATATCGCGGTGCGCGTTACTCGTTCGGCTACGGCGCATGCCCCGATCTCGAGGACCGCATCAAGCTCGCCGCACTTCTCGAACCTGAGCGAATCGGCGTGAAGCTCTCCGAGGAACTGCAGCTACACCCCGAACAGTCGACCGATGCGTTCGTACTTCATCACCCGGAGGCCAAGTACTTCAATGTCTAGAACCCACCTGCAGGGTGTCCTGTGGGACATGGACGGCACACTGCTCGACTCGGAGAAGATCTGGGACGTCGCCATCGGTGAGTACTCCCGCTCACTGGGAACGGAACTCAGCGCGGAGGTGCGCGAAAGCACCCTCGGCAACTCGATGTGGGATGCACTGCGCAAGGTCTTGGCGAATGCCGGGGTCGAGGTCACCGACGAGCGCCTGATCGAGGGCCGTGAGTGGCTGACCACACGAGTCGGAGACCTGTTCGCCGAGGGGATTCCGTGGCGCCCCGGTGCCAAGGACGCTCTTGCGCTCGTGCGCGAGATGGGTCTGTCGACCGGGTTGGTCACCAACACCGAGCGGGGTCTGGTCGAGCGGGCTCTGGACACCCTGGGGCGCGAGTACTTCGACATCACGGTCACCGGCGACGAGGTCGAGGCAGGCAAACCGCACCCGGCCCCGTACCTGCGCGGTGCAGCGTTGCTCGGCCTCGCCGCAGCTTCGTGCCTTGCGGTCGAGGATTCGCCCACCGGTTCGCTGTCGGCGCACACCGCCGGTTGTCCGGTGCTGGTGGTTCCGTCCGAAATCGCGGTGCAGGCCGCACCGGGGTACACCGTCCGCGATGGTCTCGTCGGATTGACCGCCGACGAGGTGCGACGAGCCTGGGCATCCTGATCTCGACCGATTCGTACCCCCGAGCGACGACGTGAAAGAATATCCATCCGTGAAGACTTTCGATTCGCTGTTCGCCGAGCTCACCGACCGCTCGAAGACCCGCCCCGAGGGTTCGGGCACCGTAGCAGCGTTGGACGCGGGAGTTCATTTCCAGGGCAAGAAGGTCCTCGAAGAAGCCGGTGAAGTGTGGATCGCCGCCGAGCACGAGAGCGACGAGGCACTCGCCGAGGAGATCTCGCAGCTGCTCTACTGGGTCCAGGTGATGATGGTGGGTAGAGGCCTCGAACTCGAGGACGTCTACAAACATCTGTGAGTTCGATCCGCATGTCGCTCACGAACTCGTCGAACAAGGAAAACTGCATGCTGCGCGTAGCCGTACCCAACAAGGGCGCTCTCTCCGAGTCCGCCGCCGAAATTCTCAGTGAAGCCGGCTACCGACGCCGAAGCGATTCCAAAGACCTGACGGTTCTCGATCCGGCGAACGGCGTCGAATTCTTCTTTCTGCGCCCCAAGGACATCGCGATCTACGTCGGATCCGGGCAGCTGGATCTGGGCATCACCGGACGCGACCTGGCTCTCGATTCCGGTGCTGCTGTCGAAGAGCGGCTGGCACTCGGATTCGGCCGATCGACCTTCCGCTATGCCGCACCCGCGGGCAAGGAGTGGGCACCCGAGGATCTGGGTGGATTGCGCATCGCGACGTCCTATCCCAACCTGGTGCGCAAGGATCTGGCCGCCAGAGGACTCGAAGCAACGGTCATCCGCCTCGACGGTGCGGTGGAGATCTCCATCCAGCTCGGGGTCGCCGACGCGATCGCCGACGTCGTGGAGTCGGGTCGCTCGCTGCGTCAGAACAACCTCGTGGCATTCGGCGAATCTCTCTGCGATTCCGAGGGCGTCTTGATCGAACGAGCAGGCACACCGGGCACCGACTCCGCACGCAAGCAACTCATCGCCCGCGTACAGGGCGTCGTCTTCGCACAGCAGTACCTGATGCTCGATTACGACTGCCCCAAGTCGATCCTCGACGAGGCCGTCAAGATCACTCCTGGAATCGAATCGCCCACCCTGGCGCCGATGGTCGACGACAACTGGGTTGCCGTGCGCGCCATGGTCTCTCGTAAGGTCCACAACAACGTCATGGATCAGCTCGCCGATCTTGGTGCCAAGGCGATCCTCGCCTCCGACATCAGGTCCTGCCGCGCGTTCTGAATCCGAGATCACGTCGTCACAGCGCTGACGTCTCGATCGGACGAGACGTCAGCTGCGACGTCTAACCAACACCGTCTGAGCGATGCGACCGACAGGTCCTCGTTCGTCGCTGAGGGTGCCCGCGCACATTGCGATTCCGTCCGGCCCGGTGGAGGTCTCGGCGGACACCCCGATCCAGTCTCCCTGCGGCACGCGGAACACGTGAACGGTCAGATCGGTGTTCAGGAACGTCCATTCGTCGATCGGGAGCTTGGCTCCGATTCCGTTGGCGATGTCGGCAATAGAGAACAGTCTCTCCAACGGAGTCATCGATTCACCCTGCACCAGAACGGGTCTGGGCCTCGCCCACACCTGGCCCGGCCCCGGCTCGCCGAGTCCGGTGAGAGTCCTGAACTCGACGGCGTCGAGATAACCCGACGACCAGGTGCCACCGAAGGTGTAGTCGACTCCGTCGCTCACCGGTCGCATCACCGGATCCCCGGAGTGTGCAACGTCGTCGGTCGGCGTGGTGCGCAATCGCCATGCGCTGCCGCGGGCCACCGCCCGCGCAGTTCCCGACGTGCCGTCCGCCCAGAGTTCCGCGACGACGAGCTCGATATTGGCACCGGGACGCTCCGTCCATGACCGGATCTCGATGTCCCCGACCGGAACCGGTCCGAGGATGTCGACGGCCACGCGACTGATACGGGTGTCCTCCCTGGCGTCGACTCGCTCGAGCGCCCGGACCAACAGGGCCGACGGCGGAGCGCCGTGTTGCATCGTCGGTGCCCACAGACTGACGGTGTGCTCGGTAGCGGTGACCCGCTCGTGGCCTTCGCTGCCGACACCGGCGGGAACGAAGAAGGCGTTCGGCAGTGCCTTCGCGGTGAGGGTCACAGCTCGGCCCCCGCCGGATCGGCAGCGGCCGTGGGCCAACCCGGATACGCCGGGGGAGTACCACCGAATTCCGGACACAGCGCCTGGTGGTCGCACCACTTGCACAACGCGCCCCGTTTGGCGCGGAAATCGCCGGTCTCGCCCGCAGCCAGAATCGCTTTCCAGATGGCCGAGAGCATGCGCTCGAACCTCCGCAACTCGCCCTCGTCCGGGGTGTAGGTCAGCTCCTGCTTGTCGGAGAGGTACATCAACTTCAGTTGTGCCGGAACGACTCCGCGCATCCGCATGATCATCAGCGCGTAGAACTTCATCTGGAACAGCGCCTTGGACTCGGTGAACTCTCGCGGTGCCCGACCGGTCTTGTAATCGACGACGCGGATCATCCCGTTCGGTGCCACGTCGATCCGATCGATGAATCCGCGCAGCGGCGTACCGTCGTCCAGCACTACCTCCACGCGCTGTTCGCAGGACTCGGGCTCGAACCGAGTGGGGTCTTCGAGCTCGTAGTACCCGGCGACCAGCGCGCGAGCCCGGTCGAGAAACGCCGGTCTTTCGTCCGCCGGAACCAGACTCTCGATGTCGGGTGACCGAGCGACCACTCGCTCCCACGCCGGATCGACGAGTTCTCGCGCAGTGGCCGGAACACGATCCTGTGCGGGCAACGCGTACAGGGCCTCCAATGCGGCATGCACCACAGTTCCCTTCACCTGAGCTTCGGTGGAGACCTCGGGAATCCGGTCGACGGCACGCAGGCGATAGAGGAGTGGGCACTGCTTGAAATCACCTGCGCGCGAAGGCGACAACGCCGGTGTACTGCGGGAGCCGGACGTCGCCGGCGACGTCTGCTCGCTGTCGCCGAGATCGAGTAGAGGCAAGTCGACGGGCGTCGACGCGGAAATACTCACGACTGCGACCCTATGCCGTTGGTCCGACATCTTCGGTCAAGGCCGTAGTCTGGCACGTCGAGTCGTCCCAGGTGCCGGACCGCAACAGGTCGGGCACCGAACAGAGCAACGAAAGCAGGTTCCGCTGTGCCGTCCGGTGATGCTGTGTCCTTCGGTGATTCCGCGTCCGCGTCGACCGACGGGCCCGAGGTCGACGCGATCGTCGATGCCCCGGTCATCGGTGCGGACGAAGTGGTCACCGCAACTGTCGACGAAATCGAACTCGACGAAGCTCTCGCGACCGATGACGACGTGCCGGTCGAGCCGGTACCGACCGGACCCGCACGCAGCGGACCGTTCCGCGTCGGAGATCGAGTCCAGCTCACCGACGGTAAGGGCCGCCACTACACGGTGGTGCTCGAGGCGGGCAAGGAGTTCCACACCCACCGGGGCGGAATCACCCACGACAAACTGCTCGGCGCCGACGAGGGCAGCGTCGTCACGTCCGTCAACGGCACCCCTTACCTCGCACTGCGGCCGCTGCTGACCGACTACGTGCTGTCGATGCCGCGTGGCGCGCAGGTCATCTACCCCAAGGACGCAGCCCAGATCGTGCACGAGGGCGACATGTTCCCCGGCGCGCGAGTGCTCGAGGCCGGTGCCGGATCGGGCGCGCTGACGTGCTCGCTGCTGCGTGCCGTCGGTACCGCAGGAACGGTCATCTCATACGAGATCCGCCAGGACCATGCCGACTACGCGATCAAGAACGTCGAGACGTTCTTCGGCGAGCGGCCGTCCAACTGGCACCTGACGGTGGCCGACGTGGATCAGTTCGGTGTCGATCGTCCCGGCGAGCAGGTCGACCGCGTCGTCCTCGACATGCTCGCGCCATGGGACGCACTGCCTGCCGTATCGAAGGCTCTCGTCCCCGGCGGCGTGCTGCTGGTCTACGTCGCTACGGTGACGCAGTTGTCCAAGGTCGTCGAAGCCCTTCGCGCGCAGGAGTGCTGGACCGAACCCCGCTCGTGGGAGTCGATGGTGCGCGGGTGGCACGTCGTCGGATTGGCGGTTCGTCCCGAGCATCGGATGCAGGGGCACACGGCATTCCTCGTCAGTGTCCGACGCCTCGCCGAGGGCACCGTCACGCCGAAGCCTCAGCGTCGGTCCGGCAAGGGCTGACGATCCCAGCGGCGTCGCCTAGGATTCCCGGCCTCTAGGCGCAGGGTGCCTGCCCCATGGCGAGAATCTGGCAGGTACTGGCATCGGAGAGCTTCCAGTCGCCGTCGATCAGCACCCAGGTCTGCGGGGACGGGGCTGCCGTTCCCCGCGGAGTGGCGATCGCGACGTCGGCGGTGGACGTCTGGCCCTCGACCGTCGGTTCGGCAACCTCGAATGTGATGGCGCCGTAATTCGCCAGAGCCGCGGTCATCGTTTCGAGGTTGGTCAGGCGTGCCTGCCCGTTCTCGACCGAAGCCGCCTTCGTCGCCGCGTCTACGTCCGGTGCCACCAGTTGCAGCAGAGATGCTTCGAGTTCAGCCGCGGTAGGTGCTGCGACGGTGGGTGCATCGGTTGCGGGATCGCTGATTTCGGCGGCCGCCGTCGAATTGTGATCGGTGTGATCGGAATCGTCGGCCGAACTGCAGCCGGCCACCGAAATCATCGCTGCCGCGAGCGCGACACCTGCCGAGAAAATGCGCATCTTCACTGGTGGAGCCCCTGATTCCATGGTTGGTCCGCTGCTTGGTCAGGTGAGGCTAACATGAACTCGACCGACGCTCGGGTGCGGTCGAGACACACTGCTTCTCCGTCCCGATCGTGGTGTCGGTCCGCACATTCGGGCCGGTGCCGGTAGCGTTGATAGATCGTCACTGGGAGGAGTCGCTCATGAGCTCAACAGACAATCCGGATGTGGCCGCGGCCAGAGCCGAACTGGACGCCGTGCGAGCCGAAGCTGCTTCACTGCGCCGTCAACTGGGGGAGTCCCCCGAACAGGTACGCGAACTCGAAGGACGCGTCGATTCTCTGTCGCTGCGCAACGCGAAGTTGATGGACACCCTGAAAGAGGCCAGGCAACAGCTCATCGCACTTCGCGAGGAAGTGGACCGCCTCGGCCAACCGCCGAGCGGCTACGGCGTTCTGCTGAGCGTCTTCGACGACGGCACGGTGGACGTGTTCACCTCCGGACGCAAGATGAGGCTGACGTGTTCACCCAACATCGAGGCGGACTCACTGGCACCGGGACAGACGGTGCGCCTGAACGAAGCGCTCACCATCGTCGAGGCCTGCGCCTTCGACCAGGTCGGCGAAATCAGCACTCTGCGTGAGCTTCTGGGCGACGGATCCCGAGCACTCGTCGTCGGTCACGCCGACGAGGAACGAGTGGTGTGGCTGGCCAAGCCGTTGATCGACATGGTCAACGACGAGGGCCCCATCGACCCGGACGAACCGTCCCGCAAACTCCGTCCCGGCGACTCCCTGCTCGTCGACACCAAGGCCGGCTACGCGTTCGAGCGTGTCCCCAAGGCCGAGGTCGAGGACCTGGTCCTCGAGGAGGTGCCCGACGTCGGATACGAGGACATCGGTGGTCTCGGTCGGCAGATCGAGCAGATTCGCGACGCCGTCGAACTCCCGTTCCTGCACAAGGATCTGTTTCGCGAGTACTCCTTGCGTCCGCCCAAGGGTGTGCTGCTCTACGGCCCTCCCGGCTGCGGAAAGACGTTGATCGCCAAGGCGGTTGCCAACTCGTTGGCCAAGAAGATCGCCGAGGCCCGCGGCCAGGACGCCAAGGAAGCGAAGTCGTTCTTCCTCAACATCAAGGGCCCCGAGCTGCTCAACAAGTTCGTCGGCGAGACCGAGCGTCACATCCGCATGATCTTCCAGCGTGCACGGGAGAAGGCGTCCGAGGGCACCCCGGTCATCGTGTTCTTCGACGAGATGGACTCGATCTTCCGCACTCGTGGTTCGGGCGTCTCGTCCGACGTCGAGACGACGGTGGTCCCGCAGCTGCTCGCCGAGATCGACGGCGTGGAGGGCTTGGAGAACGTCATCGTGATCGGTGCCTCCAACCGTGAGGACATGATCGACCCCGCGATCCTGCGGCCCGGTCGCCTGGACGTGAAGATCAAGATCGAGCGGCCCGACGCCGAATCGGCACAGGACATCTTCTCCAAGTACCTCACCGACTCGCTGCCGGTCAACGCCGACGATGTCGCAGAGTTCGGCGGAGACCGCGCTGCCTGCATCCGAGGGATGATCGACCGCGTCGTCGAGCGTATGTACGCCGAGAGCGACGACAACCGCTTCCTCGAGGTGACGTATGCCAACGGAGACAAGGAAGTTCTGTACTTCAAGGACTTCAATTCCGGTGCCATGATCCAGAACATCGTCGACCGCGCCAAGAAGTACGCCATCAAGTCGGTACTCGAGACCGGCAACGGCGGGCTGCGCATTCAACACCTCTTCGACTCCATCGTCGACGAATTCGCCGAGAACGAGGACCTACCGAACACCACGAATCCGGACGACTGGGCTCGAATCTCCGGCAAGAAGGGCGAGCGGATCGTCTACATCCGCACGCTGGTCACCGGCAAGAACGCCAGCGCGAGCCGGGCGATCGACACCGAGGCCAACACCGGCCAGTACCTGTAGCTTCGTCGAACACCACTTTCGGGGCGCGTCCGCACAGGGCGCGCCCCGAAAGCGCTCTGCGGCCGACGTCTAGGCTCGACATATGCAGCGCATCATCGGTATCGAGGTCGAGTACGGCATATCTTCGCCCACCGAACCCACCGCCAACCCGATCCTGACATCGACCCAGGCAGTGCTCGCCTACGCGGCAGCCGCCGGGGTACCCCGGGCCAAGCGCACACGCTGGGACTACGAGGTCGAGTCGCCGTTGCGTGATGCCCGCGGATTCGACCTCGGACGCTTCAGCGGTCCGGCACCGGTGATCGACGCCGACGAGATCGGCGCGGCCAACATGATTCTCACCAACGGGGCTCGTCTGTACGTCGACCACGCGCACCCGGAGTACTCCGCCCCGGAGGTCCGCGATCCGTTGGACGCAGTGATCTGGGACAAGGCCGGCGAGCGCGTCATGGAGGCCGCCGCTCGCCACGCCTCCAGTGTGCCAGGTGCCCCGCGACTGCAGCTCTACAAGAACAACGTCGACGGTAAGGGCGCGTCGTACGGCACCCACGAGAACTACCTGATGTCGCGCGAGACGCCGTTTTCGGCGGTCATCGCCGGTCTGTCGCCGTTCTTCGCCTCCAGGCAGGTCATCACCGGATCGGGACGCGTCGGAATCGGCCAGTCCGGTGACGAAGCGGGCTTCCAGCTCTCGCAGCGGGCGGACTACATCGAAGTGGAGGTGGGCCTCGAGACCACCCTCAAGCGCGGCATCATCAACACGCGCGACGAACCACACGCGGACGCGGACAAGTACCGCCGCCTGCATTGCATCATCGGCGACGCCAATCTCGCCGAGATGTCGACCTACCTCAAGGTCGGCACCACCGCGCTCGTGCTCGATCTCATCGAAGCAGGGGTCGATCTGTCCGATCTGCAGCTGGCCAGGCCGGTGACCGCAGTCCATCAGATCAGCCACGATCCGACGCTGCGTAAGGCCGTCGCGCTCGCCGACGGCCGCGAGCTGACCGGGCTTGCGCTGCAGCGGATCTACCACCAGCGTGCTGCGAAGTTCGTGGCCGCCGAGGGCAGCGACGACGCGCGCGCTCTGGATGTGCTCGACAAGTGGGCGATGGTCCTCGACCTTCTCGAACGCGATCCGATGGAGTGCGCCCATCTGTTGGACTGGCCCGCGAAATTGCGCCTGCTCGAAGGGTTCCGCCAGCGGGAGGGGCTCGGGTGGTCGGCTCCTCGGCTGCATCTGGTGGACCTGCAGTATTCCGATGTTCGCCTGGACAAAGGCCTGTACAACCGGCTGGTTGCTCGTGGGTCGATGGATCGACTGGTCACCGAGCAGCAGGTGCTCGATGCCGTCGGCACGCCGCCGGATGATACGAGGGCGTACTTCCGCGGTGAGTGCCTGCGCAAGTTCGGTGCCGACATCGCCGCCGCGAGCTGGGACTCGGTCATCTTCGATCTCGGCGGCGACTCCCTTGTCCGCATCCCGACCCTCGAGCCGCTTCGAGGCACGAAATCGCACGTCGGTGCGCTGCTCGAGTCGGTCGACAGTGCCGCCGAACTCGTCGATCAGCTCACCAACTGACGCGCCCGAAGACCGGTACCGACTATTCGCGGTGTCTTGCCGACCGACGGAGTCGGTCTGTCGGTAGGGTAAAGGTCCGTGCACTTTCGGCGGAACGTTCGGTTGCACTTGCACATCCACGACGGTGCACCTCGGATCGACCGGTGAGAGTGCAGTAGATCTGTTTTCTCGATACACGGAGGAGGTCGGCGACTATGGCACAGGAGCAGACACGGCGCTCTGGCGGCGGCGACGACGATGAGGTTCCAGGCGACACCGGAGCCGGTGGTCAGGAACGACGCGAGAAGCTGGCCGAGGAGACCGACGACCTTCTCGACGAGATCGACGACGTGCTCGAGGAAAACGCCGAGGACTTCGTGCGCGCCTACGTTCAGAAGGGCGGCCAGTGACGGTGGATCGTTCGGACCCACGGTCGGCCGGCGACGGAACGGCGATTCCGTTCGGGTCGAGCAGCTCGTCGTTCTCCGATTATCTTCGTCAGCACGCCCCTCATCTGTTGCCCGAGAGCGGTATCGCAGCGGACCTGGCGTCCCACACCGCGAACGGCGGGTCGGACAAGTCCGGTATTGCCCCGCACGGGACGACGATCGTCGCGCTGACCTACGCGGGCGGCGTTCTGATCGCGGGTGACCGGCGAGCCACGCAGGGCAATCTGATCGCCAATCGCGACATGCAGAAGGTCTACGTCACCGACGATTACTCCGCAGCGGGTATCGCCGGAACTGCCGGCATAGCGATCGAACTGGTGCGGCTCTTCGCCGTCGAACTCGAGCACTACGAGAAGATCGAGGGCGTGCCGCTCACGTTCAACGGCAAGGCCAACAAGCTGTCGTCGATGGTCCGAAGCAATCTCGGTGCCGCGATGCAAGGGCTCGCCGCGGTCCCGCTGTTGGTCGGATTCGACATCGACATCTCGGATCCGGATCGTGCCGGAAGAATTGTGTCCTACGACGTGGTCGGCGGGCGATACGAGGAGCGTTCGGGCTACCACGCGGTGGGATCGGGATCGCTGTTCGCCAAGTCCGCGCTCAAGAAGCTCTATCGCCCCGGAATGACCGAGGAGGAGGCGATTCGCGCAGCGGTGGAATCGCTGTACGACGCCGCCGACGACGACTCGGCCACCGGTGGTCCTGACGTCACCCGCGGGATCTACCCGACGGCTGTCGCCATCACCAGCGTCGGTGCGGACGATGTTGCGCACGACAGGATTTCGGCCGCGGCTCGGTCCGTCCTCGCGGAGCGGACCGAGAGCGCCGCACATTCCGGCGGTGCCGAGCATCACACCCGGGCCGGTCAGCAAGTGAGCGAAGGGGGTAGCGCACCATGACGATGCCGTACTACGCATCTGCCGAACAGATCATGCGCGATCGTTCGGAGTTGGCGCGCAAGGGAATCGGCCGCGGCCGCAGCGTCATCGTGCTGACGTACGCGGACGGGGTGCTCTTCGTGGCCGAGAACCGTTCGACCGCGTTGCACAAGGTGAGCGAACTGTACGACCGGATCGGTTTCGCGGCCGTGGGCAAGTACAACGAGTTCGAGAACCTGCGCAAGGCCGGAATTCAGCACGCCGACATCAAGGGATACACCTACGATCGGCGTGACGTGACCGGCCGTTCGCTCGCCAAGACGTACGCCCAAGCACTCGGCACGATCTTCACCGAGCAGCTCAAGCCGTACGAGGTCGAGATCTGTGTCGCGGAGGTCTCGCATCAGGACGAGCCGATCGCGACCCAGCTCTACCGCATCACCTACGACGGATCCATCGTCGACGAGCAGGATTTCGTCGTCATGGGCGGAACGACCGAGCCGATCGTGGCTGCGCTCAAGGACACGTACCGGTCCGGACTCGACCTGGCCGACGCGGTCCGTGTCGCCGTCGACGCACTCACGGCAGGTCCGGCGACGCCGCCTGCGGCGGGCGGTGAGCCGGAGAAGAAGGTTCTCGAAGTATCGGCGCTCGAGGTTGCGGTGCTGGACCAGGGTCGGCCGAGGCGAGCATTCCGACGCATAGCCGGAGCTGCGCTGGAAGACATGTTGCCGACGCCGTCTGCGGCGGCCGAGGCAGTGACCGATACCGAAGCGGCACCGCCCTCCTGATCGGTGGCCCCGATTTTCCCACGGTCTCGCGCTCTATCGCTTCCGATAGAGCGCGAGACCGTTCTCGTCACTGGTGAACTCGAACCACGTTCCGTCGCCCACCACTTCGCCGTCGGCCGCCAGCGCAACCGGGGCGCCCTCCACCTCGACGGTCAGTTTCTTCACCGCTCGACGGACGTAGGCGGGTGACGAGCCGAGGGTGCCGGTCAACGTTGCCCACAGCAGTCTGGTTCTCGATGCCTTCGGCTCCGACGGTAGAAACCTGACATCGAGGGTTCCGGTGTGAATGCTGCTGCGAGACATAGGAACTTGATCTGCCGGTGCGTAGTTGCCGTTGCCCACGAACAGCATCCAGACCGAATGCCTGGTGCCGTCGAGCCCGATGTTCAGTGGTTCCGCAGCCGCCAGCACCCTCGTCATCGCAATGGCGGCGGCCGGCCATTTGCCGATTCGGCGCTGCAACTTCTGACGCAGCCGCACCGAGTCGGGGTAGCCACCGAAGGTAGCGGTGTTGACGAACGACACGCTGCGGCCGTCGACGGACACCTCGGCGATGTCGACCAGTTCCGCGGTGCCCGCTTCCACAGCGGCAGCGGTGTCCTCCACGACGGTCAGCCCGGTGTCGCGAGCGAAGTGGTTGAGGGTGCCGCCCGGAAATGCTGCGAGCGGCAACCCGTTGCGTACCGCCGACGCGGCGACGCTGACCACTGTTCCGTCGCCGCCGCAGACACCGAGCGCACGCGGGGAGGTGCTCCGAATTCGCTGCTCGAGTTGCTCGTTGAAGTCCCGGTCGGGATCGGGGACGAACAGATCTGCGTCGGGAAGTGCTCGACGGATCGAGTCGGGCACGGCTTCCGAGTCGTCGCCCGAACCCGGATTGACGAGCACCAGCAGCCCCCGGCCGCCCGGCAGCGGCTCGACGTCGACCGGCGAGCCCAGATCGGCGGGCTTGCCCGACCGTACGGCCCACCAGCGACGGGTGGACAACGCGATGGCCGAGCCGAGAGCGGCACCGGCGATGACGTCTGTCGGCCAGTGCACCCCGACGTGGACCCGCGAGTAACACACCGCAGCCGCAACGGGCGCCAGCAGCACACCCGCTACCGGGGATTCGATTGCCACCGCCGTGACGAACGCAGCCGCCGACGCCGAATGACCGGAGGGGAACGACGACGACACCGGTGGAGCCAGCACCTGACGCAGGACGGGAACCGACTCGGAATCCGGACGAGTTCGCGGAAACAACGGTTTGAGCAGGCCGTTCGCGACCGAGCTCGCACCTGCCAGAGCGACGAGACCCCGAACGCCCCCGCGTCGGGCCGGGCCACCTGCAGCCACGAGAAGCGCAGCCGCACCGAGCCACAGACGACCGTGATCGGCGGCGTTGCTCAGCGCGCGCAGGCCGCCGTCCGCCCGGCTCTGCCGCAGAGCGGCACTTCGTGCCACCAAGGACAGATCCCACGCGTGAACGGCCGTCGAGATCGAGGTGCGCGTGGAAGTCATGACGCCCAGCCTAAGCACGTGCGACGACATCCTCACCGACAGACGACATCGGGGCGCTCCGACACATCGTTTCGAGGGTTGCGTTGTAGTGTCGAAGTGTGCAGCGACGAATTATGGGCATCGAGACAGAGTTCGGTGTCACATGTACTTTCCACGGACATCGACGCCTGAGTCCGGACGAAGTGGCTCGCTATCTGTTCCGCCGAGTCGTCTCGTGGGGTCGCAGCTCGAATGTGTTCCTTCGCAACGGTGCCCGCCTGTACCTCGATGTGGGCTCGCACCCCGAGTACGCCACCGCCGAGTGCGACAGTCTGCTGCAGTTGGTCACCCACGACCGCGCCGGCGAACGGGTACTGGAAGACCTGCTGATCGATGCCGAGCAGCGCCTGGCAGAGGAGGGCATCGGCGGCGATATCTACCTGTTCAAGAACAACACCGACTCGGCCGGCAACTCGTACGGCTGCCACGAGAACTTCCTGGTCCAGCGAGCGGGGGAGTTCTCCCGAATCTCGGACGTTCTGCTGCCGTTCCTGGTCACGCGTCAATTGATCTGCGGCGCAGGCAAGGTACTGCAGACGCCGAAGGCTGCGACGTTCTGCCTGTCGCAGCGCGCCGAGCACATCTGGGAGGGCGTCTCCTCGGCCACCACTCGTTCGCGGCCGATCATCAACACTCGCGACGAGCCGCACGCCGACGCCGAGAAGTACCGCCGGCTGCACGTCATTGTGGGCGACTCCAACATGGCCGAGACCTCGACGATGCTCAAGGTCGGAACGGCGGCCCTCGTTCTCGAGATGATCGAAGCGGGAGTGTCCTTCCGAGACTTCGCACTGGACAATCCGATTCGCGCCATTCGGGAGGTCAGCCACGACCTCACCGGACGCCGTCCCGTTCGACTCGCCGGCGGACGACAGGCCAGCGCCCTCGACATTCAGCGTGAGTACTACGCGCGAGCCGTCGAGCATCTCAGGACACGCGAGCCGAACACTCAGGTGGAGCAGGTCGTCGATCTGTGGGGACGCACGCTCGACGCCATCGAGACACAGGATTTCGCGAAGGTCGACACCGAGATCGACTGGGTCATCAAGCGCAAGCTGTTCCAGCGTTACCAGGACCGGTACTCGATGGAGTTGTCCGATCCCAAGATCGCACAGTTGGACCTGGCGTACCACGACATCAAGCGTGGCCGGGGGGTCTTCGACCTGTTGCAGCGCAAGGGTCTTGCGAAGAGAGTCACCGAGGACGAGCAGATCGACGAGGCTGTCGATCTACCGCCTCAGACCACCCGAGCCAAGCTGCGCGGAGAATTCATCACGGCCGCCCAGGAGGCAGGTCGCGACTTCACGGTCGACTGGGTGCACCTCAAGCTCAACGATCAGGCTCAACGAACCGTGCTCTGCAAGGACCCGTTCCGCTCGGTCGACGAGCGGGTCGAGCGGTTGATCGCGTCGATGTAGGCAGGTGGACCTCCGGTAGCTCGGGTCGCTACCGCTCGGTCCTCCGATGAGCAACTAGGCTCGACTGTCGTGGCCACCACCAAAGTCGAACGCCTGATGAACCTGGTCATCTGTCTGTTGTCGACACGTCAGTTCCTGACCGCGGAGTGGATCCGCGAGAGCGTTGCCGGGTACGACGACTCCACCAGCCACGAGGCGTTCAGCCGGATGTTCGAGCGGGACAAGAACGAACTGCGTGACCTCGGAGTCCCGTTGGAGACCGGCACTGCCACCAGGTTCGGGGGCGTCGAGGGCTATCGCATCAACCGCGACGCGTACGAACTGCCCGACATCGACCTCACCAGCGCGGAATCGGCCGCCGTCGCGGTCGCCGTCAAACTGTGGGAATCACCGGAGCTCACCTCCGCGGCGCAGAGCGCGCTGCTCAAACTTCGAGCGGCGGGAATCCAGGTCGACCAGAACGAGTCCGCTGCGGCAGTGACCGCGGTTCCCGCACGCACCCGGGGCTCGGAACCTGCGCTGGGTGCCTTGCTGGCCGCGATCGACGACGGTAGATCGGTACGTTTCCAACACCGACCCTCGTCGACCGAGCCGTTCACCACCAGAACCGTCCAGCCGTGGGGTGTCGTGACGTTTCGCGGCCGCTGGTATCTGGTGGGACACGACGTGGATCGCAACGACACCCGCACGTTCCGCCTCTCCCGAATCGGCGACGACGTCAAACCGTTCGGCACCGCGCAGAGCGTGCGCAAGCCCGATGGTATCGACCTGCAGGACATCGTCCGCCGAGTGGCGGGCACGTCCTCGGTCTCGGGCACGGCCCGGGTATGGCTGCACGACGGCAAGGCGCTGGAACTACGCAGGATGGGAACGGTGGTGGGTGTGCAGAGTCTCGGTGCCCGCAGCGGCACCGTCGTGGAGGTTCCCGTGCGGTCCTGGGACTGGATCTCGCGGTTGATAGCAGGTCACGGCGCGGATGCGGTGGTACTCGAACCCGCCGAACTGCGCGCCGATGTGATCTCGACACTGCGGACAGCGGCCGATGTGGAGAACGAGCGATGAGCGCGCGACTGTCGGTTCGGCTGGCCAGGTTGCTCAACATGGTGCCGTTCTTCATGGCCAATCCCGGGTTGAGCGCCGAGGAGGCCGCCCAGGAGCTGGGGGTGTCGACGGCGACGCTGATGGCCGATCTCAATCAGCTCTGGATGTGCGGTCTGCCCGGCTACGGCCCGGGTGATCTCATCGATCTGTCGTTCTCCGAGGAGAGCATCGACGTGACGTTCTCGGCCGGCATCGATCGACCGCTGCGCCTGACGTCGACCGAGGCGACGGCCCTGTTGGTTGCGCTTCGATCTCTGACGTCGATGCCAGGGATGGTCGACCCGTCCGCTGCTCAGCGCGCCATCGCGAAGATCGAGACCGCGGCAGGATCGGCGGCGGCCAACGTGCCACTCTCGTCCGATCACGACGGCACGGATACGGAGGAGGGGCCGGTCCCTGCCACCGTCCGATCCGCATTGCGGCACCGGCACGCTCTGGAACTGACCTATTACTCCGCGTCGCGGGACGTCCTGACCGAGCGGACCGTGGACCCGATCAGGACGGTGGTCGTCGACGACAACAGCTATGTCCAGGCGTGGTGCCGAAGCGCCGAGGGTGTTCGGCTGTTCCGGTTCGACCGCATCGACTCGGCCACCGAACTCGACGAACCGGCCGCGCCGCCGGAATCGGTGCAGGACGAGGACGCCTTCGAGATCTTCAACGACGATCCCTCGCTGTCGCAGGCGCGGCTGAAGGTCTCACCTGCATTCACCTGGATCCTGGACTACTACCCGATGACACAGGTCGCGGCGGATGCGGACGGGTCGATCGTGGTCACGATGCGATTCGCCACGCTGCAGTGGATGACACGGTTGACGTTGGGCTTCGGCGGCGGAGTCACGGTACTGGCACCTGAATCCTTGGTGAACTCCGTCCGCGACCGAGCACGTTCGGCCCTGGACGCGTACGCAGAGTTCGACGCGACCAGCGCGGACGGTCCCGTCGCCACATGAACACCGGGCAAACCCGGACCCGCCGCTGCCGAAGTCGGCACCCGTGGTCGGGTACGCTCGATTCATCTGATCTGTAGGAGGTTCACATGGGATTCACCAGTCCCTGGCACTGGGCCATCGTTGCGGTGGTCGTCATCATTCTGTTCGGTTCCAAGAAGCTGCCCGAGGCTGCTCGCGGACTCGGCCGGTCGTTGCGCATCTTCAAGAGCGAGGTGAAGGAGATGCAGAACGACGGCAAGTCCGACACCGACACCGCTCCCGCTCAGCAGCCCGTCGCTCCCGCTCAGCTGCCCTCGCCCGCCCCGGTCGCGCAGCCGAACACCGAGACCCAGCACGACGCGAAGTCTGCCTGAGCGCACGGCCGCTCAGCACACCTTCGGTGCCAGTTCGGCACCGAAGGTTCACTGCTGTCGGTGACGGCTTCTCGCTGTCGTCCGACCGACGAAGGCTGACCGTAGAACACCATGCGCATTCCGTTCGATCCGCGGCGAAGCAAGCGCCGAATCAATCCCGACGGCACCATGTCGTTGGTCGATCATCTGTACGAGCTGCGAACCCGGCTCCTGTGGTCGCTGGTAGCAGTCGCAGTGACGACTGCCTTCGGGTTCTTCTGGTACTCGCACACCATCTTCGGCGTCGAGAGCCTCGGCGACCTCCTACGCGGTCCCTACTGCACACTCGACCCGAGTCTGCGCGCGAATCTGAGCAACGACGATCAGTGTCGTCTGCTCGCCACCGGACCGTTCGATCAGTTCCTTTTGCGGTTCAAGGTCGCGTTCACCGCCGGTGTCGTACTGGCCTGCCCCATCTGGCTATATCAGATCTGGGCTTTCATCACCCCGGGCCTGTACGCCAACGAACGGCGACATGCAGTCTCGTTCGTCTCCGGAGCGGCTGCTCTGTTCGTCGCCGGAGCCGTCCTGGCCTACTTCGTGGTCGCCAAAGGCCTGCACTTCCTGCTCTCCATCGGCGACAACGTGCAGATCACCGCGCTGAGCGGTGATCAGTACTTCGGATTCCTGATCAACCTCCTCATCATCTTCGGCGTCAGCTTCGAGATTCCGTTGCTGGTCGTTGCCTTAAATTTCGTCGGCGTACTCACCTACGAGCGACTCAAGGCGTGGCGTCGAGGTCTCATCTTCGGATTGTTCGTCTTCGCGGCCATCGCAACTCCTGGCCAGGACCCGTTCTCCATGCTGGCCTTGGCCTTGGCGTTGACGGTGCTCTTCGAGATGGCAGTGCAGATTGCGCGAATTCACGACAAGCGTAAGTTGCGCAAGAGAAGAGACGAATGGGGTGATGTGTCAGATGACGAAGCAACGCGCATCGACGGCGCAAGTTCGATCGAATCACCGGATGCTGTCGGTCCGACACCGCCGTCCAGCGGACTCGGTACCGCGACCCGAGTACAGGCGCAGTACGACGACACGATCTGACATCGACCGGCCCGTAGGGTCGAAAGCATGACCGAGACGGTTCTCGATACGGGGACGAGCCCCCGACCCACCCAGCTGCAACGATTCTCCGCCGAGCTCGGCTTTCCCCTCGACCGGTTCCAGGTGGATGCCTGCACAGCGCTGGAGAACGGTCACGGGGTACTGGTCTGTGCCCCCACCGGTGCGGGCAAGACGGTCATCGGCGAGTTCGCGGTGCACCTGGCGCTCGCCGCGGGACGTAAGTGCTTCTACACCACCCCGATCAAGGCGCTGAGCAACCAGAAGTTCGCGGAGCTGACCGCACGGTACGGTCGCGACACGGTCGGGCTGCTGACCGGAGATTCGTCGATCAACCCAGACGCGCCCATCGTCATCATGACGACCGAAGTGCTGCGCAACATGCTGTACGCATCCTCGGATGCATTGCGAGGACTCTCGCACGTCGTCATGGACGAGGTGCACTATCTCGCCGACCGTTTCCGCGGGGCGGTGTGGGAAGAAGTCATCCTGCACCTGTCCGACGACGTTCGACTGGTCAGCCTGTCGGCAACGGTGAGCAACGCCGAGGAGTTCGGTGCCTGGATGAGCACGGTTCGCGGTGACACCGCGGTCGTGGTGGACGAGAACCGTCCGGTGCCCCTTTCGCAGCACATCATGGTCGGTCGCCGACTGTTCGATCTGTTCGACACGCGAGCCCAGTCGGCCGACGGCAGTCAGAAGATCGTCGTCGACCGTGAACTCGTCCGACACGTCAAACAACGCCAGTCCCTCGACTCGATGGACCGCTGGCACGCGCCGCACAGCAGGGGCCGCGGCGGACGTTCGGGTGGCGGAGGTCGCGGTGGCGGTCAGGGCAGCGGAGCCAACAACAGACCTCTGGCCAGACCCGATGTGATCGCCAAACTCGACGAAGAGGGTCTGCTCCCGGCCATCACATTCATCTTCAGCCGTGCCGGCTGCGACGGCGCGCTGACCCAGTGCATGCGTTCGCGGCTGGTGTTGACCACGCCCGAGCAGGCCGAGGAGATCCGGTACATCGTCGAGAAACACACCTCGGAGCTGCCGCGCGAGGACCTCGAAGTCCTGGGCTTCTGGGAGTGGCGCGACGCACTGGAACGGGGATTCGCCGCCCACCACGCCGGGATGTTGCCGGTCTTCCGGCACACCGTCGAGGAGTTGTTCGTCAAGGGTCTCGTCCGAGCGGTGTTCGCCACCGAGACCTTGGCTCTCGGGATCAACATGCCGGCCCGAACCGTCGTGCTCGAGAAGTTGGTCAAGTTCAACGGTGAGACACACGCCGAATTGACGCCGGGGGAGTACACCCAGCTGACCGGCCGAGCCGGACGCCGCGGCATCGACGTCGAAGGGCATGCCGTCGTGCTGTGGCAGCCCGGCACGGAGCCGACCGAGGTCGCGGGGCTGGCGTCGACGCGTACGTTCCCGCTGCGCAGTTCGTTCGCGCCGGCATACAACATGTCGATCAACCTCATCGAACAGTTCGGTGCGGCCGATTCGCGTCTGCTGCTCGAGCGGTCGTTCGCGCAGTTCCAGGCGGACCGCTCCGTCGTCGGGATGGTTCGCGGTATCGAGAAGAACATGCAGACGTTGGAGGCACTCGGTGCACGCCTCGGTGGCCCCGAGGGCGAGTACTTCGAGTATGCGAAGCTCCGCGAACGACTGAAGGATCGGGAGAAGACTCTCGAACGCCAGAGCAGGTCCGATCGGCGGGACAAGGCCGTCGATTCGCTGCGTGCTCTGCGCCGCGGCGACGTGATCTCGGTGCCGACCGGTCGCCGCAGCGGCCTTGCCGTGGTTCTCGAGCCCGATGACGACCGGGCCGATCCGCGTCCGCTGGTGCTGACCGAGGACAAGTGGGCCGGCCGGCTTTCGGCAGCGGACTTCCCATCGCCCGCAACGTCTCTGGGAACGATGCGACTGCCGCGATTCGTCGACCACCGCACCGCGAAGACCCGACGCGATCTCGCGGCCGCCCTGGTCACCCGCGGAATATCGCAGCCGTCGGACCGTATCCGACGCAAGTCGACGGCAGCGGACGACAAGGAGCTCGCCACCCTTCGGCGAGCAATCCGCTCGCATCCGGTGCACGCTCGTCCCGACCGCGACGAGCTCGGTCGCACCGGCGAACGCTACAACCGGTTGGCGCGAGAGACCGAAACGATGCGCCAGAAGGTGTCGGCCACGACGAACTCCCTGGCCCGAACGTTCGACCGCATCCTGGCTTTGCTCGCCGACCGCGGTTACGTGACGGCAGGCAAGAATCCGAAGGTCACCGAGGACGGTGCCAGGCTGAGCCGAATCTATTCCGAGTCCGATCTGCTGGTCGCCGAATGCTTGCGCGGCGGCCTGTGGCAGGGGCTTTCTCCGGCAGAGTTGGCGGCGGTGGTCTCGGCGGTGGTCTACGAGTCCAGATCGGAGGGTGACATCACCCCGCACGGACCGACGGGTCCGATTCGGCACGCGCTGACCGAGACCGTCCGGGTGTGGCACGAGCTGCGGTCCGACGAGGTGCGACACAAGCTGCCGCCGACGAGAGAACCCGACATGGGCTTCGTGAAGGCGATCTACAAGTGGGCGTCGAACCATTCGTTGGTCGATGCGCTCGTCACCGCGGGTGACAACGGCAAAGCACTCTCGGGTGGAGACTTCGTGCGCTGGTGTCGGCAGGTGATCGACCTGTTGGACCAGGTTCGGCTCGCGGCCCCGGAGCCGGAACTGTCGCGAACTGCGGCGCGCGCGATCGCGGCCTTGCGCCGCGGCGTGGTCGCCGTAGATGCCGCATGACAGCGCCGAATCGGACTGCCGGGTCGGTACAGCGGAGAGTCGTACGGGCGGGTTACTGTACCCCCGACGAGTCCGAATTTTCAGTGGAGGCGAGATGAGCGGCCCATACGGTCCGACCGATCCGGACAACAGCTGGTCGCGCACGCCCGATCAGCAGGACGGTGCCGCGAACGACACACCGGACACGCAGCCTGCTCCTTCCGCCGAGTCACAGACTCCGACGCCGTCGGCGTGGGGTCAGTACGGACAGCCGCAGGCCACGCCGTACGGCGAACCCGGTCAGAGCTACGGGCAGAGCCCGCAACAACCCGGCGGCCAATACCCGCAGGGCCAGTACCCTCCGGGTCAATACCCTCAGGGTCAGTACCCACAGGGTCAGTACCCACAGGGGCAATATCCGCAGGGCCAGTACCCCCAAGGTCAGTACCCACCTGCCGCCTATCCGCAGGGGCAGTACCCCTCGGCCCCGAATGCACAGGGCGGCTACCCCCAGGGACAGAACCCCACCGCGCACTACCCCGCCGGTCAGCAGTACGGCGCGCCTGCATCGGGCGATTCGGCGTACCAGAATCCCTACGCACCACAGCAATTCGGTGGTGGGCAATACGGGCCGGGTCCGTACGGCCAGCAACCACAGCAGCCATGGAGTCCCAACCAGCAGTATCCCAACCAGCAGTATCCGAATCAGCAGGGGCCAGGGCAGGCCGGGGCTCGATCGAAGAAGCCCCTGATCATCGCGGGTGCCGTGGTAGCAGTCCTCGCCGTGATCGCTGTGGTGTCGTTCTTCGCTTTCGGTCGAACGACCACCCTCGATACTGCGGCGGCCGAGGAGGGTGTTCGCACGGTCGTCACCGAGTCCTACGGTGCGTCCGACGTCTCCGGTGTGTCCTGTCCCCAGGACATCGAGGTCGTGGCCCAGACCAGTGTCGAGTGCACCCTGACTGTCGACGGTGCGTTCAAGACCGTGACTCTGACCTTCCTCGACGACGACGCCAACTACGAAGTCTCCCTGCCCGAGTAGACCCGCTCAGGTCGCACGATCAGGTCGTCGACGCCGTGGCCGCCATCGCGGCGACGAGGCGTGCCACGGCGTTCTCGATGCCGAGAGTCTCGGCGAGCGAGTTCAGGGCAGAGACATCGGCGGGCTCGGCGGGAATCTCGTCCGACTTCGACAGGACGACGTCGGCGTCGGTGACGACTCGGACAACCGGCAGCGCCGCGTCCAGGTAGTCGCTCGCATTGGCCAGCTTCGCCCGGATGCCCTTGGCCATGTCCGACGACGGGTCGAGTGCCGCAGCGCGCAACGCTTCAACGGATTCGTACTGCATCATCAGCGTCGACGCTGTCTTCTCCCCGATGCCCTTCACTCCGGGCAGACCGTCCGAGGCATCGCCGCGCAGCAAGGCGAGTTCCGCATACGCCGCACCCGCACGATGGAGCGGCACCCCGTAACGCTCGGAAACCATTGCGGGATCGAACAATTCGGCTTTCGCCAGGCCGCGTCCCACGTACAGAACGCGCACCTCGTTCGGCTCGTCGGCGGCAACCTGAAGCAGGTCTCGATCTCCACTGACCACGACCACCGGGTCCTGACGCTCACGCGCGGCCAGGGTTCCCAGTACGTCGTCGGCTTCGAGACCGTCTGCGCCTGCGGTCGCGATCCCCAACGCGGCGAGCACATCCATGATCATGTCCACCTGTGGTGTCAGCGTTTCCGGAACTTCCTCGCTCTCGGCGACGTCCGGGGCACCCTCGGCCACACGATGCGCCTTGTAGGACGGCACGAGATCGACGCGGAACTGTGGCCGCCAGTCGAGATCGAGGCACACTGCCAGTCGGCCGGGTTCGGTGCGCGTGATCAACGCCGAGATCATGTCGAGGAAGCCGCGGACGGCATTGACGGGTCGACCGTCGGGGGCCGTAATCGACTCGGGCAGTGCGTAGTAGGCCCTGAACCACAGGCTCGCGCCGTCGAGGAGCAACAGTGGCGACTTTCCGGGGGCGGTCATGGGGCTCATCTTGCCGTACGGCACTAGCCTGGAGGCATGAGTGTCGATTCTTCGGTCAGTTCCTCACGTTTCTCCAGCGATGTCTACGCGTCCAGGCTCGCCCGCGCGGCTCGCCTGACGTCGGATGCAGGCCTGGATGCCCTTTTGATCACCCCGGGCCCGGATCTGCAGTACCTGATCGGGTCCAAGGCCAGCTCGTTCGAGCGGCTCATCGCGCTGGTCGTCCCGGCGGACGGCAGCACCCCCACGGTTGTCGTTCCGCGGCTCGAACTCGCCGCACTGGGCGATTCCGCAACGCAGGAACTGTCTCTGACCCTCGTCGACTGGGTCGACGGTGTCGATCCGTACGCACTGGTGGCAGCAGCAGTTCCCGGCGGAACGAGAACAGCCGTTGCCGACGCCATGCCCGCCCTGCATTTCGTACCGCTTGCCGGTGTCTTCGGCACGGTCCCGGTTCTGGCCACCGACGTACTTCGCGAACTCCGAATGGTCAAGGATGCGGCCGAGATCGACGCGTTGCGGCGAGCCGGATATGCCATCGACCGCGTGCACGCCCGGATGGGCGAATGGCTTCGGGTGGGCCGAACGGAAGCGCAGATCGCCTCGGACATCGCTGCCGCGATCGTCGAAGAAGGCCACACTGCACCGGAATTCATCATCGTCGGTTCCGGACCCCACGGTGCCGATCCACACCACGAGGTATCCGATCGAGTCGTCGAGGCAGGAGACATCGTGGTGATAGACATCGGCGGACCCGTCGCGCCGGGATACAACTCCGATTCGACCCGCACCTACAGCCTCGGCGAACCGTCGGCGGAGATCGCCGAGCAGTACGCGGTACTCGAGCGGGCGCAGCAGGCGGCTGTCGACGCGGTTGTGCCCGGTGTCACGGCGCAGTCCATCGACGCGGCCGCCCGCGACGTCCTGGTCGACGCCGGTCTCGGCGAGGCGTTCCTGCACCGCACCGGTCACGGGATCGGCCTGTCGGTGCACGAGGAGCCGTACATCGTTGCGGGCAACGACATCACGCTGACCGAAGGGATGGCGTTCAGCATCGAGCCGGGAATCTATTTCCGCGGGCAGTGGGGTGCACGCATCGAGGACATCGTCGTGGTCACCGCTGACGGGTGCGAATCGGTCAACCTCAGGCCTCACGCTCTGGCCGTCCTGCCGGTGTGACGCGTCCGGGCGAGGACGAGTTCGTCTCGGTCGTCAGGTCCAATCCGGCCGTCGCCGAAATACTGGGGCGCGCGCCGCAACTCGGGCTTCCCGGGTGGTATCTGACGGCAGGTGGCCTCTTCCAGACGGTCTGGAACCACCTGGCCGGCCGGGACCTTCGTACCGGCATCCGGGACTACGACTTCTTCTACTTCGACGACTCCGATCTGTCCTACGACGCGGAGAACGAGGTCATCGAGCGCGCGGCCACGGTGTTCGACGACCTCGGGGTGGACGTCGAAGTGCGCAACGAGGCACGCGTACACCTGTGGTACGAACAGCATTTCGGCACTCCGATCGCGCCGTACCGCAGTACCGAGGATGCGATCGATCATTTCGTGTCCACCACGTGCTGCTTCGGCATCACCACCGACCAGGGCGGAGCCGATGTCGTGTACGCACCGCACGGATTCGACGATCTCTTCGGGGGAATCGTGCGGCCGAACCCGCGGCTGCCGATGCGGCACGTGTACGAGGCCAAGGCTGCCCGGTGGACGACGGAATGGCCGGACCTGACGGTTCTGCCGTGGCCGACGGAGCCGACGACGCGCTAGCGGTTCAGCAGGGAACGGCTACCCAGTACCCGCTGCACCTGTATCTCGATGACGACGCGGGTCGGGTTCTCTCTGGGCACGCGGTAGCGCTGCGCGTAGCGGTTCTCGGCGTCGACGACCGATTCACGGTCGTTTCGGACCGAGGCGGGCCCTTCCAACGTCAGCCAGCGGGCACCGTCGATCTGAGTGACGGCGGCGTAGGCACCGCGGCGGGCGTTGATGGCCTTCTGTGACACGTCGTTGGTGATGACCCGAGCACACCGGGCCTCGGCGTCGTAGGTGAAGCCGACGGCGACGACGTGCGGGGTTCCGTCGGGTCGCAGTGTCGTCAGAGTGGCGAGGTGCCGCTCGGCAAGGAACTCGAATGCGTCGTCGGCGAGGGCAGTCGCGTCTGCGGGGATGGCGGCCATGCCCCGACTGTAGTGAATGCGATTTCATCGGCAAGACTGGTCGTCGTGAGCAGACGAGCAGAACCCGCGGCCGGAACGCTGTTGCTGTTGGGCGGGCGCAGCGAGATCGGACTCGAGGTCACCACCCGACTCGCTTCGGGCCGAACCGTCGTACTGGCAGCTCGGCGCAGTACCGACCTCGATGCTCAGCAACGACGAGTGGAGCAGGCAGGCGCGGACGCCGTTCACACCGTCGAGTTCGACGCGAACGAGATGGACACTCACGCCGAGCTCCTGAGCCGGGTGGCCGAGCGATACGGCCCGATCGGGATCGTGGTGCTGGCGTTCGGGATCCTCGGGGATCAAGCGCGCGCCGAGGACGACGCGCAGCACGCTCTCGACGTCATCACCACCGACTTCCTGGCTCAGGTCTCGGTGCTGACGCACGCATCGAAGATCCTCCGAGCACAGGGGAGCGGCGACCTGGTCGTGTTCTCGTCGGTCGCGGGGGTTCGAGTGCGACGCGCCAACTACGTGTACGGATCCGCGAAGGCCGGTCTCGACGGGTTCGCCAGCGGACTGTGCGACTCACTGCACGGCAGCGGAGTGCACCTCCTGCTCGTTCGTCCCGGATTCGTCATCGGTTCGATGACCGAGGGGATGACCCCGGCACCCATGTCGAGTACGCCGGATCAGGTGGCCGACGGCGTCGTCGCTGCGCTGCGCACGCGTCGGGCCACCGTGTGGATCCCCGGCACACTGCGACCGGTGTTCTTCGCCATGCGTCTACTGCCGCAGTGGCTCTGGCGCAGGATGCCGCGCTGATGGTGGCACCCGTGCCCACTCCGATCGTGGTCGTGGGAATCGGTGCGGACGGCTGGGACGGACTGCCTCTTGCGTCGCGCAGGGCCGTCGAGCAAGCAGATGTGGTGTTCGGCTCCGCGCGCCAGGTCGCTGGAGTACAGGAGCACTGCAGCGAGACCAGGACATGGCCCAGTCCGTTGGTGCCGAATCTGCGGCCGATGATCGACGCCTGCACGGGTTCTCGCGTGTGCGTGCTGGCCAGCGGCGATCCGATGTTCCACGGCATCGGGGTGACGTTGGCGCGGGAGTTCGGCGCCGAGCGCTTGCGGGTGTACCCGGCCCCGTCTTCGGTGTCGTTGGCATGCGCTCGCTTGGGCTGGGCGCTGCACCACACCACGACGGTGTCGCTGGTGAACAGCCCGGCCGAGACGGTGTTGCCCGAGTTGGCCGACGGTCGTCGGATACTGGTGTTGAGCCAGGGCAGCAGCACTCCTGGTGAGATCGCGGTGGTGTTGTCCGCCAACGGTTTCGGTGCGAGTGAGATGACGGTCCTCGAGCAGCTCGGCGGACCGGCGGAGCGGGTCGTCGGCGGGATTGCGTCGAAGTCGACGTTCGAGGGCGTCGACCCACTCAATGTCGTTGCGCTGCTGTGTGTCCGAGATCCCGACGCTGCCCGCCACACCCGCATTCCCGGCCTGGCCGATTCCGCGTACACCGGAGACGGTCAGATGACCAAGCAGGAGGTTCGGGCGCTGACGCTCAGCGCGTTGGCACCGGCGCCAGGAGAGCTGTTGTGGGACATCGGGGGCGGATCGGGAACCATTGCCATCGAATGGATGCGGACCGACGAATCCTGTCGTGCAGTGACGTTCGAGAGTTCGCAGGTGCGCCGTGTGCAGATCGGGAGGAACGCGTTGCACCTGGGTGTTCCGAGCCTCGTGGTGTACGGCGGCGCCCCGGAGAGTTTCGCGGCGGTCTCGGACGCAGACGTCGTACCCGATGCAGTGTTCATCGGTGGTGGGTTGACCGGTGCCGACATGCTCGAGGCCTGTTGGGAGGCGGTGCGCACCGGCGGGCGAGTGGTCGCGAATTCGGTGACGGCCGAATCGGATTCGTTGTTGCTGACCGCCGCGGCGAAGTACGGCGGCGAGCTCCGCAGGTTCCAGATCTATCGCGGTGAACCGCTGGGCGCGTTCACGACGTGGAGACCGCAGCTGCCGGTCACGCAATGGAGTGTGACCAAACGGTGAAGGTCCTGATTCTCGGTGGTACGACGGAGTCGAGGGCACTTGCGGCCGCTCTGGACACGGTGCAAGGGATAGAGACGATGACCTCACTGGCCGGCCGGGTCGCCGAGCCGATGTTGCCCGTCGGCGAGACTCGAATCGGCGGATTCGGAGGTCCGGATGCCCTTGCAGTGTGGCTGCGAGACAACGCAATCGACGTGGTGGTGGACGCGACGCACCCGTTCGCCTCCACCATCGCCGCACACGCCGAGCAGGCCACTCGGGCAACGTCGGTCGCGCTCCTGGTGCTGACGCGGCCACCGTGGACCGCGGGCGAGGGTGATCGATGGACCTCGG
Source organism: Rhodococcus sp. 05-2254-6 (assembly GCF_002258565.1). NCBI lineage: Bacteria > Bacillati > Actinomycetota > Actinomycetes > Mycobacteriales > Nocardiaceae > Rhodococcus > Rhodococcus sp. 05-2254-6. The sequence goes on along the minus strand of NZ_NOZF01000139.1, from coordinate 83,481 downwards.
TTGCCTCACTGCCCGACGCGGCGTCGGCGATCTCCCCCGGCAGCCGGGTATTCCTCACGACAGGCAGGCAGGGTGTTCACCATTTCGCGAGTGTCGATCACTCGTGGTTTCTGGTGCGGGCGATCGACCCTCCGACCGGTGCGGTGCCGCCGCACATGACACTGCAACTGAGCCGTGGCCCCTTCGACGTCGACCACGAGTCGATGATGCTGGCAGACAACCGAATCGACCTGCTGATCACCAAGAACAGCGGCGGCGACATGACGCGAGCCAAGCTCGATGCCGCCCGAGCGGCATCGATTCCGGTGATCGTGGTCGACCGTCCCACGCGAACCGGCTCGGCACCGACGGTGTTCGACGTCGCAGCCGCCGTGGACTGGTTGACGGATCGCTAAGAACTGCCTGACGGATAACGCCTGGAGGTGAACACCTTCGGCCCGCTTCCCGTCTCGACCACCGTCGTCATCGACGATCCGATGATGAGCAGGCATCGCATGTCGATCGACTCGGGGTCGAGTTCGCCCAGCGCCACGGTGCGAACGGATTCCTGCGGGCTGCCCACCGCGCGTCCGATGACCACGGGGGTCTGTGGCGAACGATGCTCGAGCAGAATCTCTTTCGTTGCCGCAACCTGCCAGGTCCGCGACTTCGAAGCGGGGTTGTAGATCGCGATCGCCATATCGGCTCCGGCGACCGCCGAGAGCCGCGCTGCGACGACGTTCCAGGGCTTGAGGCGGTCGGACAGAGAGATGACGGCGTAGTCGTGTCCGAGTGGTGCGCCCACCCGACTGGCGACGGCGTTGGCTGCCGTCATCCCGGGCACCACCCGCACCGGGACCGAGCTCCACTGCTCCTCGGCCGCGACCTCGATGACCGCGGTTGCCATCGCGAACACACCGGGATCGCCCGAGGAGACCACGGCGACGCGGTGACCCTGTTTGGCGAGATCGAGAGCGAACGCCGCACGTTCCGACTCGACCTTGTTGTCGCTCGCGTGCCGGATCTGACCGGGGCGCTGCGGTACCCGATCGATGTAGGTGACATAGCCGACCAGATCGGTGGCGGCGGCGAGTTCGGCGCGCACTTCGTCCGTCGTCCATGCGTCGTCGCCGGGTCCGAGGCCGACGACCACCACTTCACCGGCGCAAGTACGTGTTTCGGTTCGATTCGAGGGACTCGGTACGACGATCATCGAGAAGTAGGGAACGTTGTCTGCGTCGACGGCGTCGAGCACCCGTTGCTCGGATGTGCTGGCCCGTTCCACGTAGCGCGCTTCACTCAGCCGACCGGAACGTTCCAGGGCCTCGAGCACCGTCGGGTAGGTCCGGCCCAGTTTCATGATGACGGCCGCGTCGGTGCCGCGCAGTCGCCGAGTGAGCTCGTCTGCCGGGAGCGTGCCGGGCAACACGGTGAACACCTCGTCGCGCTCCACGAGCGGGGTGGCCAACGCAGCCGACGCGGCACTGACCGAGGTCACGCCCGGCACGATCTCGACCTCGAAGCGGTCGGCCAACCGCTTGTGCATGTGCATGTAGGAGCTGTAGAACAGCGGATCACCCTCGGCGAGAAGCACTACGGAGCGTCCCGCGTCCAGATGAGCCGCCAACCGCGAAGCCGCGGACTCGTAGAACTCGTCGATCGCACCCTGATATCCACCGGGGTGCGCCGTGGTCTCGGTGGTCACCGGATAGACCAGATGTTCCTCGAGCTGCCCGTCCCGCATGTACCCGGCCGCCAGTCCGCGGGAGATGCTACGACCGTGCTGTGCACTGTGGAAGGCAACCACATCGGCCTCGGCGATCACACGAGCGGCCTTGACGGTCAACAACTCCGGATCGCCGGGACCGACTCCGACTCCCCACAGTTTTCCGGCGCCGGTCATTCTTGTTCGCTCGCAATGGCATTGACGGCGGCGACGGTGATGGGGCTGCCACCACGCCTACCGCGGACCACCAGGTACTCGACGCCGAGGCCCGCGGCGATCAGATCTTCCTTCGACTCCGCCGCCCCGATGAATCCGACCGGGCCGCCGACGATCGCTGCGGGTTTCGGTGCCCCTGCCTCCAGCATCTCCATCAGGTGGAACAGAGCGGTCGGAGCGTTTCCGATGGCGACGACGGCACCGCCGAGCTTGTCGCCCCACAACTCCAGTGCGGCAGCGGTTCTCGTGGTGTTCATACTTCGAGCCAAATCCGGTACCCGAGGATCGGACAGGGTGCACAGCACCTCGTTGTCGGCCGGAAGACGGCGACGAGTGATGCCGGCGGCGACCATGTTGGCGTCGCACAGAATCGGCGCCCCCGAGTTCAGTGCCGCGCGAGCAGAGGTCACGACTGCTGGGGTGTAGCCGATGGTCTCGGTCAGATCGATCTCTCCGACCGCGTGAATCATGCGCACGACGACCTGTGCGACGTCCGGTGCGAATCGAGACAGATCTGCTTCGGCTCGGATGGTCGCGAACGATTGTCGGTAGATCTCCGCGCCGTCGCGGACGTAGTCGTGCATGCGTGTCACGATAGGGGAGAGGGGCCCCTCGGCCGGAAGCCGGTCTGGGTCCCCTCACTCGACGCGGTAGCCGATTCCCGTTGCGATGACGTCGGTCACCTCGCCCTTGGGTCGTCCGCACCGCCGTTCGCACCCGGACCAGTGTTGCCGCTCGTCGCGCGGAGTCATGCGGGCATCGACGGCCGCGGAGAGGTCGGCTCGTACGTCGGCCAACGACTTCTCGCACCCCGGCGATCCGGTGCACGAGCTGACGCGAATCCACGGTGATCCCGCGTCGAAGATCAGTCCCATCGGGGCGAGCACGCGGACGACCTGTTCGGCCGGTTCCTCGTCCAGATCACACACGATCAGCGATCGCCACGGAGTCATGATCAGCGGGCGGTCGATCGCCGCGAGGAACTCCGCGAGCCGCGCCCCGAGAACACCGTTGGCCAGTCCCGCGGCCAGCGCCACCAGGCCGTCGTCCTGATCGAGCCAACCGATCGGTGGCACCTCCACGGGTGCGGGCATCGGCAGGACAGGGCCGGCCGCGAGACCGAGTCGGTCGAGGATCCGGGCCGGGCCGTCGTCCATTTCGGCTACCCGCCACTGGGACTGCCGAAGTTCCACGAAGGCACCCGCGCAGTTCAGCAGCGTCGACACGACGCTGTCGCGGTCCACGCGAACGCCGCTGTCCCGGCCCGCCAACAGCAGTGCGTACGACCCGTCGGGCTGGGCGTAGGCACCGAAATCCGGCTCCAGTCCGCACAGGTCGCCGCGGCCGTCGTCGAGTGCGAACAGCGTCCTACCCGGCAGGTCTGCCAGATCGGGTTGTGCACACAGGCCCTCGTCCAGCGCACCGACCAGCGCGCGCACATCGGTGAGACCTCCCACCCGGCCCGACAGGGGTGAGGCGAGGATGTTGCGCACACGCTCGTGGGTCGAGGACGGAAGCAGCCCGGCGTCAGCCAATCTGGTCGCCAAGTCGTCCGGGTCCGACACCGCGCGCACCTGGATATTGCCCCGCGAGGTCAGCTCCAACGTGCCGTCGCCCAGCTCGGCAGCGGCCTGCGCCAGTACCTGCATCTGCCCCGGCGACACGACGCCACCCGGCAGCCGGATTCGTGCCAGCGGACCGTCCGCGGCCAGATGGGTCGTCAGCGCTCCTGGGCAGCCGTCGGGCACCGACCTCTCTGGCGAACTCATGGTCACCAGGCTACAAGCGCAACGGGTGGCCCCATTCCCCGCTGGCCCCGGTAGCATTCGATGTCCACGGCTCCGGCCGAGAGGAAACCGGCGAGAATCCGGTACGGTCGCGCCACTGTGACGGCCTTCGATCCTTCGGGTCGGGGCTGGAGTCAGACCCTCTCGCCGACGAGTCGAAGAGCAGTTTCCACCGATCATTCGAACCACCGAAGTTCAGGGGCGCGAAACCCCCGAGGAGGGCGTTACCCGTGTTCTTGTTGCTGTCCACGTCGGACACCGATCTGCGCAGCGCCCGTGCGAGCGGAGCCGACTTCGCCTGGGGCAACCCTTCCCGGCTGCTCGCCGCGGACATTCCGGCGATGGCCGAGTCGGCCGAGTTGATCATCGTGCGCATCCTGGGGTCGAGGCGATCGTGGGAGTCGGGCATCGACGCGGTTCTGGCCACCGGACTGCCGGTCGTCGTGCTCGGCGGTGAACAGGCACCCGACGCCGATCTGATGGAGATCTCGACGGTGCCTGCCAACGTCGCGGCGCAGGCACACAACTATCTGGCCGAGGGCGGATCGGACAATCTTCGTCAGCTGTACAACTTTCTCTCCGACACGGTGCTGCTGACCGGGCACGGTTTCGATGCACCACAGCACCTGCCTACCTGGGGCCACCTCGAACGAACCTCAGGTCCGCAGTCCGCGGGACCGACGGTCGCGATCCTGTACTACCGAGCCCAGCATCTGGCCGGAAACACCACGTACATCGATGCTCTCGCCACGGCTGTGGAGAACGCCGGGGCCACCGCACTTCCGATCTACTGCGCCTCCCTGCGCACCGCGGAAGCTGATCTGCTCGAGACCCTGAAGTCGGCGGACGCCCTGATCGTGACCGTGCTCGCAGCCGGTGGCACCAAACCTGCCGGCGCGTCTGCCGGCGGCGACGACGAAGCCTGGGACGTCGCCGAGCTCGCCGCGCTCGATGTGCCGATTCTGCAAGGACTGTGCCTGACGAGTTCTCGCGCGACGTGGGCCGAGAACGACGACGGACTCTCCCCTCTGGACGTCGCCACGCAGGTCGCCGTTCCGGAGTTCGACGGCCGCCTCATCACGGTCCCGTTCTCGTTCAAGGAGATCGACGACGACGGCTTGACCACGTACGTCCCGGACCACGAGCGGGCCGCTCGAGTAGCAGGCATTGCAGTACGGCACGCGCGGCTGCGGCACATTCCAGCCGCCGATCGCCGTATCGCCCTGATGTTCTCGGCCTATCCCACCAAGCATGCGCGGATCGGTAACGCCGTCGGCCTCGACACTCCGGCCAGCGCGATCGCGTTGATGTCCGATATGCGCACCGCCGGCTACGACCTCGGTCCACTCGACGGCCCGGATTCGGTGCCGGGTCTGGCTGCCCGCGACGGTGACGCCCTCATCCATGCGCTGATCGCCCGCGGCGGCCAGGATCCCAACTGGCTCACCGATGCCCAGCTCGAGGGCAATCCCATTCGTATCTCGGCCGCGCAGTACGGCCGGTGGTTCGAGAAGCTTCCCGCGGATCTACGCGACGGCGTCGTCGAGCACTGGGGCCCGGCACCGGGTGATCTCTACGTTGATCGATCTGCCGATCCGGACGGTGAGATCGTTATCGCTGCAATGCAATTCGGCAACGTGGTGATCATGGTGCAACCGCCGCGCGGATTCGGCGAGAAGCCGGTTGCGATCTATCACGACCCGGACCTGCCGCCGAGCCATCACTATCTGGCGGCCTACCGGTGGATCTCGGCCACGCAGGCCGACGGCGGCTTCGGTGCCGACGCCATGGTGCACCTGGGCAAGCACGGCAACCTGGAATGGCTGCCGGGCAAGACACTCGGTATGTCGGCTTCCTGCGGAACCGATGCGGCCCTGGGAGACCTACCGTTGATCTACCCGTTCCTGGTCAACGATCCGGGGGAGGGCACGCAGGCCAAGCGGCGAGCACACGCCACCCTCGTCGATCACCTGATTCCTCCGATGGCGCGCGCGGAGAGCTACGGCGACATCTCCCGCCTCGAGCAACTGCTCGACGAGCACGCGAACATCTCGGCACTCGACCCGGCCAAGCTGCCCGCCATCCGCCAGCAGATCTGGACCCTGATGACGGCGGCGCAGATGCACAAGGACCTCGGGCTCGAGGAGCGTCCCGACGAGGAAGTGTTCGACGACATGCTGCTGAACGTCGACGGGTGGCTGTGCGAGATCAAGGACGTACAGATCCGCGACGGACTGCACATCCTGGGCCAGGAACCCGTCGGAGACGCCGAAGTCGAACTGGTGCTCGCGATGCTCCGAGCTCGGCAGATGTGGGGTGGAGAGCAGACGGTTCCCGGTCTGCGAGAAGCACTGGGGCTCAGCGAGGACGGCGACGAGGACCGGACCCGCGTCGACAGTATCGAGGCCGTGGCCCACGGGTTGGTCGCGGCGATGCAGGCAGCGCAGTGGGATCCCGCAGCTGCCGCACGGGTCGCGGGCGAGCACGGCGGCGTGGTCACACAGATTCTCGAGTTCGCCGCAGCCGAGGTCGTTCCACGTCTGCGCGGGACCTCACGCGAGATCGCCCAGGTACTGCACGCGCTCGACGGTGGGTTCATCGCGGCCGGGCCGAGCGGTTCACCGCTGCGCGGGCTGATCAACGTTCTCCCCACCGGCCGCAATTTCTACTCCGTCGACCCGAAGGCCGTGCCCTCGAAGTTGGCATGGGAGACCGGGCAGGCGATGGCGGAATCACTTCTCGCTCGCTACCGCCAGGATCACGGCGAGTGGCCGAAATCCGTCGGACTGTCGGTGTGGGGAACCTCGGCCATGCGCACCTCCGGCGACGACATCGCAGAAGTGTTCGCCTTGCTGGGGGTCTCGCCGGTGTGGGACGAGGCATCGCGCAGGGTGACGCGGCTCGAGGTGATCGACCTCGTCGAGCTCGGCCGTCCCCGCATCGACGTGACGGTCCGGATCAGCGGCTTCTTCCGCGACGCGTTTCCCCACGTACTCGCATTGCTCGACGATGCGGTCCGGATGGTCGCCGCGTTGGACGAGCCGGCCGAGCAGAACTACGTGCGAGCCCATGCGCAGGCCGATCTGGCCGAGCACGGCGACGAACGACGTTCCACGACGCGCATTTTCGGATCGAAGCCGGGCACCTACGGTGCCGGATTGCTCCAGCTGATCGACAGCAAGACCTGGCGCAGCGACGACGACCTGGCGCAGGTGTACACCACCTGGGGTGGCTTCGCGTACGGCCGCGGTCTCGACGGCGTACCGGCCTCGGACGACATGCGCACCGCCTACAAGCGCATTGCCGTCGCCGCCAAGAACACCGACACGCGTGAGCACGACATCGCCGATTCCGACGACTACTTCCAGTACCACGGCGGCATGGTCGCGACCGTGCGCGCGTTGACCGGAAAGTCGCCCGAGGCGTACATCGGTGACAGCACACGGCCGGAATCGGTTCGCACGCGCACACTGTCGGAAGAGACCGCACGAGTCTTCCGCGCCCGGGTGGTGAACCCGAAGTGGCTCGACGCCATGCGCAGGCACGGTTACAAGGGCGCGTTCGAGATGGCGGCGACCGTGGACTACCTCTTCGGTTACGACGCGACGACCGACGTGGTGCAGGACTGGATGTACGAGAAGCTGGCCGAGACCTACGTGCTCGACGAGCAGAACAAGAAGTTCATGCAGCAGTCCAATCCGTGGGCCCTGCACGGCATCGCGGAGCGACTGCTCGAGGCGGCCGAACGAAAGATGTGGGCCGAACCGGACAAGCAGGTTCTCGACGGCTTGCGCCAGGTGTATCTGGAAACCGAGGGCGAGCTCGAAGGGGAGTAGCGACGTACTCTGAGCGGTATGGCTGCCACCTTCGAAGACATTGCAAAGGGCAAGTACGTACTGCTGACGACGTTCAAGAAGGACGGCACCGGGGTGCCGACCCCGCTGTGGGGTGCACTCGACGGGGATCGGCTGCTGGTGTGGACGGTGGCCGATTCGTGGAAGGTCAAACGGATTCGCCGCAACCCCGCAGTCACCCTGGCACCGTGCGACATGCGCGGTAACCCCCAGGGCGACGCGGTCGACGCACGGGCCGAAATACTCGACGCGGCCCAGACGGAGAAGGCCCGGGCAGCCATCGCGTCGAAGTACGGAATTCTCGGGTGGCTCACCGTCAAGGGCAGTGTGCTGCGCCGGGGCAAGAGCGGCTCCGTCGGGCTGGCGATCACTGCCGCCAGCTAGCGAAAGTCGGCACCATCGCTCGTATGCGCAGTTCCGAATGCTTCACGAGGCAGCTTCCCCTGCTGCCGGAATGGAGCACCACGTGCCTATCGCAGTGACCGATTACAACCATGTTCGCCTCACCGTCAGTGACATCGACCGGTCCCGATCGTTCTACGACTCGGTGTTCGGCTTCGACGTCGCCTACGCCTGGGATCCCGACGCGGACGAAGAGACCAAGAAGGCGCTGTGGTTCCTCTTCGGCGGCGTCATCTACAAGTTCGGCGGCGGTCTGCTCGGGCTGCGCCCGGTCGCACCGAGCGACGACACGTTCGCCGAGGACCGGTGCGGGCTCGATCACCTCAGCTTCACCGTCGACACCCGGGCCGCACTCGAGGATGCCGTGAAGACCCTCGACGAGCTGGGCATCGCGCACGAGGGCATCAAGGACGCGGGCCCCGGCATGTCCATCGTGGAGTTCCGAGACCCCGACAACATCGCCCTCGAGTTGACCGGTCCCGACAAGTAGGCAGGGCAGGAGTGGAGCCTGCAGGAACGACCAGAATTCAACCCTACTGTGCCGCGCTGACCGACGACATGTGAAAGTCGGGAACGCGTAGCGGTGGCATTGCCGTGCGAGTGAACCAGTCCTTCCACTCGCGCGGCAGTGTCGCCTCGGTTGCGCCCGCCTCGGTGACGCGTCGTAGCAGATCCAGCGGGCTTTCGTTGAAGCGAAAGTTGTTCACTGCACCGGTGATTCGACCGTTCTCGATGGCATAGACGCCGTCTCTGGTCAGTCCGGTGAGCAGTAGCGAGGTCGGATCGACCTCACGGATGTACCAGAGCGTCGTCAGGAGCAGCCCGCGTTCGGTGTCGGCAACCATCTTGTCCAGACCGACGTCGGTGCCGCCCGTCAGAACGAGGTTCTCGCCCGGGACCGCGACAGGGGCTCCGAACTTCTGCGCCGCTGCACGTGGGTAGGCCAGGGCGGAGACCGATCCGTCGCGGATCCAGTCGACGCGCTCGATGTCCATGCCGTTGTCGAACACCGACACCGAATCACTAGACGACCCGGCCACCACGAACGGCGCGTACTCGAGTCCGGATGCGTGTGGATCGGAGTACAGGGTGAGCGGCAGGTCGGTGAGTTTCTCGCCGACTCGCGTCCCACCTGCCCGCGAGAGTGCGGTGCGGCCTTCCTGCGCTCCGCGGCCTTCCATGGTCCACATCAGATAGATCATCAGGTCTGCCACCGCCGACGGGGGCAGCACAGTCTCATAGCGACCGGCGGGCAGTTCGATGGTGTTCCGGGCCCAGCCGAGCCGGGTGGACAGCTCCGCCAACATCGTCTCGGCCGACACGTTCCGGAAGTCGGTGGTTCCGGTGCCCACCCAGGCGCTCGCACCGGATCGCTTTCCATTGATCTCGACCGATCCGGTGGGCTGTGTGAAAGTACGACGCACCCCGGTCGAGGTTCCGAGCCAGACGTTGTCGACGGTGTGCTGCGCGAATCCGTACAGCGCGTCCTCACCATCGAATCCGACGTTCAATTCCGTTGCCAGCGAGCCGAACACGTCGACCGACGTATGTTGTGCTCGGCGGTCCCAGTCGTGCGGGTCCGAGACCGACTCGCGAGGCAGCAAGGGCATCGCGTCCTCGGCGGGCTCTGCCGATCGCGCCGCCGCCTCGCTGGCCCGAACCACTGCCTCGATGTCGTCCGGATCGACACTCGTCGACGACACGGTGCCGACTCGAACGGTCGTTCCGCCGGCTCCACTCCTGCCCCGAACGACGTCGGCCTCTCGCACGATCGAGATCACCTCCCAGCGCCGGGAGGTGGCAATTCCGTTGGTGGTCATGGAGTTTCCGGCCCACCGCAGTGTTGCATCGCTGGAGTCGGTGACGATCACGATGGTGTCGTCGACACTCGCGCAGGCGAGTGCACGTTCGATCACGAGCTGCGGCGCGATCATCGACCTGCCTCCGATCGGGTGTTGAGGACGTTGACGCCGCGGAACAACGCGACGGGGCACCCGTGGCTTACGGCGGCCACCTGCCCGGGTTGGGCCTTGCCGCAGTTGAATGCGCCGCCGAGTCGCCACGTGGACGGTCCGCCGAGCAGTTCCATCGAGCCCCAGAATTCGGTGGTCGTCGCCTGGTACGCCACGTCACGCACCTGGCCGTCGAGCACGCCGTTGCGGATTCGGTAGAAGCGTTGGCCGGTGAACTGAAAGTTGTAGCGCTGCATGTCGATCGACCAGGACTTGTCTCCGACGACGTAGATGCCGTCCTCCACCTCGCCGATGACGTCGGCGGTGGAACGATCGACATCGGGGTCGGGCTGCAGCGATACGTTCGCCATCCGCTGGATCGGAACATGATGCGGAGAATCGGCGTACGAACATCCGTTGGACCGCTCCAGACCGAGTTTGGGGGCGAACACTCGATCGAGTTGGTAGCCCACCAGTGTGCCGTCGCGGACCAGGTCCCATCTCTGCGACGCCACTCCGTCGTCGTCCCAACCGATGCTGGCCAGGCCGTTGATCTCGGTCCGGTCGGCGGTGACGTGCATGATGGGCGATCCGTAGCGCAGCGTCCCCAACTGGTCCGGGGTCGCGAACGACGTGCCGGCGTAGGCGGCCTCGTAGCCGATGGCACGGTCGTATTCCGTTGCGTGCCCGATCGACTCGTGAATGGTGAGCCACAGGTTGGTCGGATCGATGACGAGATCCGTTGGGCCTGCCACGACGGACGGTGCCTTCACCTTCTCGGCCAGCCATTCGGGGATCCGGGCCAGCTCGTCGGCCCAGTCCCAAGTGCTGTGCTCACCCAGGTACTCCCAACCTCGTCCGACGGGTGGCGCGAGGGTGCGCATGGTCTCGAATGCACCGGCGGATCGATCCACCGTGGTGGCCTCGAACTGGGGATGCAGTCGCACCCGCTGCTGCGTGATGCCGCTGCCGGCCAGATCCGCGTAGAAGGACTGCTCCTTGACCTGCAGAACCGAGGCGGTGACGTGATCGACGCCGTCCGACGCCGCCAGCCGGGACGAATACTCCGCCAGCAGTGCCACCTTCTCGGCGGTGGGTACCTCGAACGGGTCGATGTCGTACTCCGACACCCACGTCGCATTCGAGTACACCGGCTCGGAGGCGAGTTCGACGCGTTCGCGATTGAGCGTGCGCAGCGCTGTGGCCACCTCGACCGCACTGCGGGCCGTGGCTGCGGCTGCGTCGGTACCGAGTTCGGCGTGCGACGCGAAACCCCAGGTGCCGTCGACCACGACCCGCACGGCGAGCCCGATCTCCCCGGCGTCGATTGCGGATTGAACCGAGCCGTCGCGCAGCGAGATCGACTGAGTCGTCAAGCGCTGCACGCGAACATCGGCATGCGTTGCCCCGGCGGATCGAGCCGTGCTCAGGGCGGCGTCCGCGAGGGCCTGCAGGGGCAGAGCCAGGAAGTCGGCGTCGACCGACCGATCCGATTGTCTCGTCACGCCTGAAGACGCTAGCCGAATTGTTGCCATCCGAGTCGAACGACCATGCCCACGACCACAACCAGCAAGACGATTCTCACGAATCCGGCACCGCGGGCGACCGCCGTCCTGGACCCGAGGACGGCACCGAACACGTTGCACACCGCCATGACTGCTCCGAGTTGCCAGTAGACGCTGCCGGTGACGGCGAAGAAGGCGAGGGCACCGACATTGGACCCGACGTTGATCACCTTGGCCATCGCGGCACTGCGCACGAACTCGGTGCCGAGCATCGTGGCGAAGACGATGATGAGGAACGTTCCGGTGCCGGGCCCGAGAATGCCGTCGTAGAAGCCGATTCCGGCAGCTGCACAACCGATGACGACCAGAACCTTGCGATGGGTCGGCGGCGACGGTGCCGCGGTCAGGCCGATGGTCGGACGGCAGGTGACCAGTACTGCCACACCCACGAGAACCACCATGATGATCGGGATGAACAGCTCGCGGTCGATCAACGACACCGCAGCAGCGCCGGCCGCCGAGGTCACGGCGGCGAGGACGCCGGCCGGAACGAGCACCGCCCAATTCAGCGAAACCTTCCGTGCGAAGGTCACGACGGCGGCGACGGTACCGAATACGGCAGTCGCCTTGTTCGTCGCCAGCGCTGCCTGCTGCGTCAGCTGAGGTGCCACGAGAAGAATCGCCGGCAACAGGATGAGGCCACCTCCGCCCACCACGGCGTCGACCCAACCGGCGGCCGTGGCAGCGACCATCAGCAATCCCCAGTCGGCAGCAGTCATACGGCAAACTCAATCACATGCGTCGATTCAGTCTGTGGCTCCGTGGGCAGCCGTTCGTGGCCGATGCCCTGCTGGCCGTCGGGCTGTTCGTCGTCGACATTCTGGTGTTCGTCAGCTCGGTCGACGGTCTGAACGGGCCGTTGTTCCTGGTCTTCTCGGTCGTGCTGACGATTCCCGTCGCGTGGCGGCGGCGTCTGCCCCGCACGATCGCAGCACTGACTCTCGTCACCACGCTCAGCTCCGACATAGCGGGCAGCCTGGTGGGCGATGCGTACAACGGTCACCCGGCAGCGCTCGCCCTGCCGATCATGCTCTACACGCTGGTCGCGTACGTCGGTCGAGTTCAGGGCGGCGTCTATGCCGCCGCACTCGCCGTGTACACCGCCGCGAACCTGCTTCTGTTCGCCCAACCGGTGTTCACGACACTGCTGTTCAGCGCGCTGATGTACGCCCTGTCGTGGGTTGCGGCGGAATTTCTCGGTGCCCGCCGGGCGTACGACGAAGCGACTCAGGCCCGACTCGTCGTGGCCGAGTACGACAGGGACCGACGCGCCGAAGAGGCCGTGCTCACCGAGCGCACTCGCATTGCACGCGAACTGCACGACGTCATCGCCCACAGCGTCAGTGTCATGGTGGTGCAGGCCGACGGCGCCTCGTACGCCATCAGGCGCAATCCCGATCGCGCAGAGCAGGCCGTGGCCAACATCTCCGCAACGGGCCGTTCGGCATTGGCCGAGCTGCGTCGAACGGTCGCGTTGCTGCGGACCTCGCCCGACTCGGACGACATGCCCCAGTACGGCACCGCCGGTCTGGCCCGTGTCGTGGAGATGATGGGTCGCGCCGGATTGAACGTCGAGCTCGAACAGACCGGAAACCTGGACGACATCAGTCCGGCGATCAGCCTGGGAGTGCACCGGTTGGTGCAGGAATCGCTGACCAACGTCCTCCGCCACGCCGGTCACGCGCCACGCGCTGTCGTCAAGGTGGTTCGCGGAGAAGATGCGGTCACCGTCGAGATCTCCGACAACGGCTCCGGCGCACCACCGTCCGAGGACGGTGGTGGACACGGACTTCTCGGAATGCGCGAGCGAGTAGCGGTGCTTCGAGGCACCCTGCACGCCGGGCGGACGCCGCACGGCAATTGGCTCGTGCGGGCAACGCTGCCGATCGAGTGAGGGCTAGGTTGGGTCGGTGCCGATCACCGTTGTCGTCGTGGACGACCAGGAACTCATGCGCATGGGATTGAACATGGTGCTCGAGGCGCAGGACGACATCGAGGTGGTGGGGGAGGCCTCGGACGGGGCGGGTGCCGTCGAGGCCGTCGCCAGACTGGCACCGGCGGTAGTGCTGATGGACGTCCGCATGCCCGGCATCGACGGCGTCGCCGCCACCCGCAGCATCACCGAATCGGGTTCGGACGCCAAGGTTCTGGTGATGACGACCTTCGATCTCGACGAACACGTCCTCGGGGCACTCCGGGCAGGGGCCAGTGGATTCCTGCTCAAGGACACTCCACCCGAGGACCTGGTCTCCGCGATTCGCAGCGTGGCCGCAGGCGATGCCGTCGTCTCGCCGAAGGTCACCAAGCGTTTGCTGTCGAGGTTCGTCGAGCAGTCCGTGTCGACCACCGATGCCGCCGTTCTCGATGCGCTCACCGGACGCGAGCGCGAGGTGCTGGTGCACTTGGCTACCGGCTTGTCCAACGCCGAGATTGCGGCCGCCCTGCATCTGTCCGAGGCGACGATCAAGACTCACATCGGCCGAATCCTGACGAAGTTGGACGTCCGCGATCGAGTCCAGGCCGTCGTCGTGGCGTACGAAACCGGCCTCGTCCGGCCGGGTTCCTGAGAATCTGCCGACAAACACGGCAAGTCGGGAGCTATTTCGATGCCCCGCGCGTTGTACCGGTGAAGCGAAGAAAGGACCGTCATGCTCGCTCTGTTCGTACTCTATGTCGTGGTCGAGGTCGCAGCGCTGGTCGCCGTAGGAAGCGCGCTCGGTGTGCTCTGGACCGTCGTGCTGCTGATCGGTGGATCGCTGGTCGGGTCACTCCTCGTGCGATCGCAGGGCAGACGTGTGTTGGACGGTCTGCAGCGGGCATCGCGAGGCGAGCGATCGGCCGGCGGTGCCGTGGCCGACGGCGCTCTCTTCGCCGCAGGGTCGGTCGCGATGTTCGTGCCCGGCCTGGTGACCACGGTGATCGGGTTGCTGCTGTTGATCCCGCCGACCAGGTGGCTACTGCGCCCAGCAGTGATGTGGGCCGCCGCGCGCTGGTTGCCACAGGTCGCTACCGCCACCCGGCGCATGCGCCCCACCGTCATCGACGGTGAGATCCTCGACGACAGCACGCGAGCACCGAATGCATCCGGTTCTGCGCCGATACTCGAGGGACAGGTGATCGAGGCCGACCGCTTCGATCCCGCAGCCGGGGATTTCCGGAAGCCACACCGGTAGGGGCAGACTGGTCGTTCGTGACCACCGAATTGTTCTGCGGCGGACGGATCTACAGTCCGATGGCCTCCGACGCCACCGCCATGGCCGTGACCGATGGAATCGTCAGCTGGATCGGTGAGGACCGCACCGGGCGAGCGCTGCATCCAGGAGTCCGCATCACCGACTTGGCGGGCTCCTTCGTGGCACCGGCGTTCGTCGACACTCACGTGCACGTCACCGATCTGGGTCTGTCGCTGATCGGACTCGATCTGTCCGGCTGCACTTCGCTCGAACACTGCCTGCGGGTGCTCGCCGAACACGCATCATCGTCCTCGGACGCACTGATCTGGGGACACGGCTGGGACGAAACCGGGTGGCCCGAACATCGTGCACCGTCCACAGCCGACCTCGATGCGGCAGCTCCTGGTCGTCCGGTGTACCTCACTCGCATCGATTCGCATTCCGCCGCCGTCTCGACGCCGTTGCGCGTCGCCGCGACCGGTATCGAATCCGTCACCGGCTTCTCGGAGCAGTCCCCGCTCACCGCTGCCGCGCATCACCTCGCGCGGCAGACAGCGCGGTCGATGATCACGCCCGATACCCGCGCTCTGGCTCGAACAGCTGCGCTCGACAGTGCTGCGGCGCAGGGAATCGTCGCAGTCCACGAATGTGCCGGTCCGATCGTGTCGGGTATCGACGACTTCCGTGAACTGATGGCCACCGAACACGGGGTGGAGGTTCGCGGATACTGGGGCGAGCTGGTCGAGACGGCCGAGCAGGCGCGGCAGCTGCTCGGCGACACCGGTGCCCACGGACTGGCCGGCGACATCTTCGTCGACGGCTCGCTGGGGTCGCGGACCGCGTGGCTGTCGTCGCCCTACGCCGACGGCGCCGGATCGGCTGCCCCGTACGAGGACGTCGATGCGATCGCCGCACACATCTCGGCGTGCACGACCGCCGGGATACAGGCGGGTTTCCACGTCATCGGCGACGCGGCTGTGTCGGCTGCAGTCACAGCGTTCGAGCGGGTGGTGGCCGAGCTCGGAACTCCTGCCGTCGCCGCGTGCGGGCATCGGCTCGAACATCTGGCGATGGTCGCACCCGAACAGGCCGAAAAATTGGCCTCGTGGGGCGTCATAGCCAGCATGCAACCGATGTTCGATGCCCTGTGGGGCGGTTCGGACGGGCTGTACTCGGCGCGACTCGGCGCAGGTCGTGCGTCGGCGCTCCATCCGTTCGCGCGCCTGGCGTCGGCGGGGGTGGCGCTCGCATTCGGTTCGGATGCGCCGGTCACCCGACTCGATCCGTGGGCGACGATCAGAGCCGCGGTCAACCACCGCACGCCGGGCAGTGCCATCTCGCCTCGGGCCGCTTTCTCGGCCGGTACCCGCGGAGCGTGGCGTGCGGGCGGAGTCCGAGACGGATTGGCAGGAACGTTGGTGCCGGGAGCGCCCGCGTCCTTCGCGGTGTGGGAGGTCGACGAACTCGTCGTCCGAGCGCCCAAGGACAGCGTGCAACGCTGGTCGACGGACCCCCGTGCGGGGGTGTCCCCGTTGCCCGGTCTCGACCCGTCGTCCACGAGCCCACGGTGCTCGATGACCGTCCATCGCGGGCAGGTCATCCATGAGAACTGAGTCCGCCTCGGGTGTCGGGGCCGGGGCCTCGTCGGCGGGGCGACTACGACGAGCCTCGATGTCCACTGCACTCTCCGTTGCCGGTGGTGCCCTGATATTCGCGAGCTTTCCTCCGCGAACGCTGTGGTTTCTGGCACCGCTCGGGATCGCGCTGCTGGCCCTCGTCCTGACCGGCTTCGGCGGCCGACGTCCGTTGTCGCTGAAAGCGGGATTCGGCTACGGCTGTGCCGCCGGACTCGGATTCTTCGTTCCACTGCTCCCGTGGATCGGTGTCTACGTGGGACCGATGCCCTGGCTGGCGCTCGCCGCCGCCGAGTCCGTCTTCGTCGGCTTGTTCGGAGTGCTCGGTGTGGTCGCAGCACGGAGTGCCTGGTGGCCCGTGTCGATGGCATTGGCCTGGAGCCTGACCGAGTGGCTCAGATCCAGTGTTCCCTTCGGCGGTTTCCCGTGGGGCCGGTTGGCGTTCGGACAACCCGAGGGCTGGCTGCTTCCCTTGGCGAGCATCGGGGGTGCACCGTTGCTCAGTTTCGGTGTGGCACTGACCGGAACCGGAACGGCCGCGCTGCTGGTCGCGGGCAGTCGGCGCGACGGAGTG
The DNA here is from genome assembly GCF_002258565.1 of Rhodococcus sp. 05-2254-6. Taxonomy (NCBI): domain Bacteria; kingdom Bacillati; phylum Actinomycetota; class Actinomycetes; order Mycobacteriales; family Nocardiaceae; genus Rhodococcus; species Rhodococcus sp. 05-2254-6. Next base: position 66,619 of record NZ_NOZF01000139.1, on the reverse strand, counting down.
CGCTCGTTCCTCGGGCCGGTCGCCGCCACGACGGTCGCGTCCATAGCGGCCGTGGCGCTGCTACCCACGCTGCACAGCAACGACGCACCGGAAGGCGACGAACGGACCGTGACGATCGCAGCCGTCCAGGGAAGCGTTCCGCGTCTGGGTCTGGACTTCAACGCACAGCGGCGAGCGGTCCTGGACAATCACGTCCGTGAAACGATGAGTTTGGCCGCCGACGTCGAGGCAGGCAGGCAACCTGCCCCGGATCTCGTCGTGTGGCCCGAGAATGCGTCCGACATAGATCCATTGAGAAATGCCGATGCCGCAACTCTCATCACACAGGCGTCCGTGGCTGTGGGGGCTCCGATTCTCGTCGGGACCGTACTCGTCAATGCTGATGGCACGAACACGAATTCGGTAATTGCGTGGAACGGTACGGACGGGCCCGGTGAGCGGCACGACAAGAAGATAATTCAACCGTTCGGCGAATACTTGCCATTCCGAAGTTTTTTTCGATTGTTCTCGGAATATGCCGACCGAGCGGGTTATTTCGTTCCCGGTAACGGAAACGGAGTTGTCCGCACCGGGGGAATAGCAGCCGGAATAGCGACCTGCTACGAAGTCGCATTCGACCGTGCCCTCGAGGAATCGGTCCGATCGGGCGCGGAGTTCATCGCAATTCCAACCAACAACGCGACCTTCGGCGACACCGAGATGACCTACCAACAACTCGCGATGTCCAGGGTGCGCGCCGTCGAGCACGGAAGAACTGTCGTGGTGGCCGCCACGAGTGGTGTGAGCGCGATCGTGGCACCGGACGGAGAGGTTCTGCAGGATTCGCCACTGTTCACTCCCGACGTGCTGGTTTCCAGTGTTGTACTGCGACAATCCCTCACCGTCGCGACACGACTCGGCTTCGGATCGGAACTGGTGTTGTGTCTGGCAGCAGTCGCAGCCCTCGGCGCGACGCTCGTGGTCGGGCGCCGCCGCTCCGCCTCCTGAAACAATCGTCGAGTCGGTAAACGGCGGGTCGATCAGAACGACAGGTCCGATACGGGTCGGACAATGCTGTGCGACGCGGCGTGAGCAGTCATTCGTTCGACCGAATAGCGCCTGTTCGGGTGGCACTCGGGGTCACTTCTGTAACAGGCTGGAGTCGGCGATCGATGGTTCTTATGATTACTGCACAAAAGAATCCTGCCGATGTTGTATCTTTGAAAGCCGCTGGGATGCTCGACGCGGAATTTCGGGTCGGCTTTCGGCGGTTGGCCGACGGTCTCGTGTGTGTATGTGAGTGCAGCACGAACGCCGACGTGGTCGAACGTGTCGTACGCCTGGTGGGGAGGGGAGTTCATGTCGGACAGGACGTCGAATTCGAGAGTCACCACGCACTCGGTTTGCGAACTCGAGGTTGGTTCTCTTCGGTAGAACCGTACCCTTTCCCTGTTTCAATCCAGTGGGCCGTGCGCGACGAATCGATACGACGGCATATCACCACCGAACGTGTGTGAATCGACACGAACGCAGACCAGAACGGAAGCCAGAATTGCTCAATCGCGCGCACAGGCCGCCGCGGCTCGACAGTCCGAACCGAACCGAGGTCTCCGGGTCCACCGACCCGATGTCGGCCATCGTGACCGTGCCGTCGAAGGGCAAGTGAATGCGCGCAGCAATTTCCGGTGGATCTCAGACGCCCCCGACCGGCCCCGGCTTCGAGAACGGTTTCCCGCTGTCGTCCGCTCAGCGTGGCATGTGGTTCGCTCAGCAGCTTGCCCCTGACGTCCCGGTCTGTATCGCACAATATGTCGACCTTCGCGGCAACCTCGACATCGGCGTTCTGCAAGAGGCCTCGGCTCAGGCCGGACACGAGTTCCAGTCCGCATATCTCCGACTGGCCGAGGTGGACGGCGAACCCGTACAGCTGGTCGATCACTCCATCGACCAGTCGGTGCACTACCTCGATCTGCGTGATGCCGAGGACCCGATGGCGTCGGCGCTGAGGTGGATCGACGAGAACTACGTCAAGCCCGTCGACATGGAACACGACCCCCTCGTCGACAGTTGGATCATTCAGGTCGAGGACGATCGCAACCTCTGGTATAGCAAGATTCACCACGTCGCACTCGACGGCTACGGTGCCATGACTCTCGTCAACCGAACCGCCGCGCTGTACACGGCGGCCGTCGAACACGTCGAGCCTGCTCCCAACAAGGCGGCCGAGCTTCGCCGACTCTACGAGCTCGATCAGGAATACCGGACGTCGTCGCGCTTCGAGTCCGACAAGGCGTACTGGACTGCTCGCGCCGCGGACATCCAGGACGGAGCTTCTCTGTCCAACACGGCCGGTCGCACGATCGCTGCCAGCAAGTTGCGCAGCGTCGCTCTCCCCGAGGACGTCGTCGCCGAGCTCGAGGCGTCCGACGCGACCAAGGGTGGAACCGCGGCTGCGGTGTTCATCGCCGCTTTCGGCTGCTACCTCTCGCGAATGACCGGGCGAGAAGACGTCTCGGTCAACATCCCGGTGTCCGCGCGCACCACCGCGTTGCTTCGCCGATCCGGTGGAATGCTCGTCAACGTCGCCCCCATTTCGATCCACGTGCCCCAGGACGCGACCGTCGGCGAGCTGGTTCAGCAGGTGCAGCTCGAACTGATGGGAGCGCTGCGGCACCAGCGCTTCAGCATCGAGGACATTCGGCGCGAGCTGGCGGCCTCGGGTAGTGACAAGCAGCTGTCCGGCCCGATGGTCAACATGATGCTGTTCCATCAGCAGATCGAACTCGGGTCGATCGTCGGCGAGTTCAACATCGTGACCTCGGGTCCGGTCGAGGACCTCCTGGTCAACGTCTATCAAAGCGGATCTCCGGCCCGGACGTTCGTCGATTTCAGGGCCAACCCCAACCGGTACGACGACGACGACCTCACCGCGCACCACTCGAGCTTCGTCGACATGGTGGAAGCCTTCATCGCGGCCGGGCCCGAGACCGCTGTTCTGGACGTCCATCCGGTCAGCGCACGCGAGGGCCAGCGCCGGCGGCGCGCGGCAGCCCAGCTCGCCTACTGGACCGAACGGCTCGCCGACGCCCCCGATCTCCTCGATCTTCCGACCGACCGCTCGCGCGCCTCGCACATCGGACACGTTCGCGCATCCCACGAGGTGACGATCGGATCCGAAACGTGGTCCGGCGTGACTCGATTGGCGGCAGAACGGTCCACGACGCCGTTCGTGGTTCTCGAATCCGCTCTCGCCGTGCTGCTTTCGCGACTGGCGAACACCGACGACCTGGTGATAGCCGCACCCGCGGGTCACGGAAACACCGTCGCGCTACGAAGCCGACCCGAGGTTCGGCAGTCGTTCACCGAACTCGTCGATGCGTCCGCAGCCGACTTCGATGCGGCGATGGCACACGGTGACACGTCGTTCGACGACGTCGTTCAGGCCTTGAATCTGCCTCGAACGGAATCGCACAGCCCCCTCGCTCAGGTTGCGCTCCGGTTCGGTCCGTCCGCACTGCCGCGTGACGGAGTCGGCATGGATCTGGTCGTCACCGTCGACGAGTCCGATTCTGTCACCGTCGTTTTCGATTACGCCACAGAACTGTTCGATGCCGCGAGCACGGCTCAACTCGCCCGTCGCCTCGTCCGCGTTCTCGACACATCGACCAACGAGCCCGATCTGCCGATAGGCGATGTGGATCTGCTGTCCACCGCCGAGCGAGCGCGCCTGGCTCCGGTTCGTGGTCCGCGGTCTGTGGTGGGTGTGGTGTTGCCGGAGTTGTTGGCTGGTGCGGTGGGTGTTGCTGGTGTCGGTGGTGTTGCGGTGGTGTCGGGGTCGCGGTCTGTTTCGTATGGTGAGTTGGATGCGGCGTCGTCGCGGTTGGCGCGGATGTTGATGTCGTGTGGGGTGGGTCCGGGGTCGTTCGTGGCGTTGGCGTTGTCGCGGTCGGTGGAGTCTGTGGTGGCGGTGTGGGCGGTGGCGAAGGCCGGTGGTGCGTTCTTGCCGGTGGATCCGAATTATCCGGTGGATCGGATCGAGCACATGTTGGTCGATTCGGGTGCTGTGGTGGGTGTGACGTTGGGTGCGGATGTGGGTGCGCTCTCGGGTGTGGGTGGGGTGTCGTGGGTGGTGCTCGATGATCCGGATGTGGTGGCGGATCTGGCGTTTCGGTCGTCTGCTCCGGTGTTGGATGTGGAGCGTTCGGGTGTGTTGCGGCTCGATGATGCGGCGTATCTGATTTACACGTCGGGGTCGACGGGTGTGCCCAAGGGTGTGGTGGTCACTCATCGTGGTGTGGGGAACTTGGCTGCCGAGGAGCGGGTTCGGTTCGGTGTGGGTCCGTCGTCGCGGGTGTTGGCGTTCGCGTCGCCGAGTTTCGATGCGTCGATTCTCGAGTTCGTGTTGGCGTTCTCGGGTGGGGCGACGATGGTGATCGCTCCGCCGTTGGTGTTCGGTGGGGTGGAGTTGGCGTCGTTGCTGGCCGAGGAGCGGGTGTCGCATGCGTTCGTCACGCCTGCGGCGTTGGCGTCGGTGGATCCGGTGGGGTTGGAGTCGGTCGAGGTGGTGGTGACCGGTGGTGATGTGTGTGCGCCGGAGTTGGTGGCGCGGTGGGCGCCGGGTCGGCGGATGTTCAATGCGTACGGTCCGACGGAGGCGACGATTTTTTCGTCGATCTCGTCGGCGTTGGTGGTGGGGGAGTCGGTCGATATCGGTTCGCCGACGATCGGTTTCGCTGAGGTGGTGTTGGATTCGCGGTTGAATCCGGTGCCCGTGGGTGTGGTGGGTGAGTTGTATCTGGCGGGTCCGGCGTTGGCTCGTGGGTATCACGCGCGGTTGGGTTTGACGGCGGAGCGGTTCGTGGCCGATCCGTTCGGTGGTGCGGGTTCGCGGATGTATCGCACCGGTGATGTGGTGCGGTGGAATGCCTCGGGTGCGTTGGAGTATGTGGGGCGTAGCGATTTTCAGGTGAAGGTGCGTGGTTTCCGGATCGAGTTGGGTGAGATCGATTCGGTGTTGGCTGCGGTGTCGGGTGTCGATTTCGTGGTCACCATCGGACGTGAGTCTGCTGCCGGGGCAACGGTGTTGGTCTCGTATGTGTTGCCGGTGGCCGGTACGGTCCTCGAGGTCGATGCGTTGCGTGAGCATGCCGGTTCGGTGCTGCCTGCGCACATGGTGCCCTCTGCGTTCGTGATGTTGGAGTCCATTCCTCTGACTCCGGCAGGCAAACTCGACCGCACCGCACTCCCCGAACCCGAACTCGGTTCACAGGGTGCATTCGAGGCCGCGGAAACGGAATACGAGGCCGCGGTGGCGTCCGTGTTCTGCGACGTTCTCGAGGTCGATCGAGTCGGTGTCACCGACAGCTTCTTCGATCTCGGCGGAAACTCCCTCGTGGCCACGCGTTTGATCGCACGGGTCAATTCGGCTCTCGGAACCGATCTGAAGGTACTGGATCTGTTCGAGGCATCGACGGTTCGGACTCTGGCGGAACGTGCCGAAGCCATGGGCGCGTCGCTGCATCGCCGCCCGGCACTCGTCCCCGTCGACCGCCCCGATTCGATCCCGCTGTCTCTCGCGCAGCAGCGGATGTGGTTCATCAACCAGTTCGACGTGTCCTCGCCCGCGTACAACATCCCGCTCACCGTGCGCCTGACCGGCCGTCTGGACGTGAGTGCGATGGCTGCTGCCGTCGGCGACGTCCTGTCCCGGCACGAGTCGCTCCGCACGGTGTTCCCGACTGTGGGCGATCTGCCGATTCAGGTCATCGCACCCGTCGAGGACGTCACCGGATCGAAGCTCCCCCTCGACGTGGTCGACGTCGACGCCGGTTCGGTCGATGAGCTCGTACGTGCAGCTGCGACAACAGGATTCGACGTCACGGTCGATCTTCCGTTCCGCGCGGTGCTGTACCGGACCGGCCCGGAGAGCTTCGTGCTCTCCATCGTCGTCCACCACATTGCGGCCGACGGTGCCTCGATGGCACCGCTGGCCCGAGACGTGATGGTCGCCTACGGCGCCCGCTCCGCCGGCTCGATTCCGGCGTGGGAGCCACTCACCGTTCAGTACGCGGACTTCGCACTGTGGCAGCACGCCGTTCTCGGCGACGAGAGCGACTCCACCTCGGTGGCGTCGCGGCAGATCGAGTTCTGGCAGACGGCTCTGGCAGACCTGCCGGACGTGCTGCCGATGCCACTCGATCGCCCGCGGCCCACCCGGCAGTCGATGCGTGGCAGCGTCACCCCGTTCACGATTCCCGCCGATGTCGCCGCTCGGTTGAATTCGGTTGCTGCCGAACACGACTCGACGCTGTTCATGGTCGTCCATTCTGCGCTTGCATTGCTGCTCGCGCGCCTGAGCGGCACCCAGGACATCGCTGTCGGTACTCCGATCGCGGGTCGCGGCGACGCGGCCCTCGACGACCTCGTGGGCATGTTCGTCGGGACCCTGGTGCTGCGAACGCAGGTCGAGCCTCGAGCCACCTTCGCCGAACTGCTCGCCGACACTCGTCGCTCCGACCTCGCCGCCTTCGACAACACCGACATCCCGTTCGAGCGACTGGTCGATGTACTCGATCCGGCCAGGTCCACCGACCACTCGCCGCTGTTCCAGGTTCTCCTCGAATTCCAGAACAATGCAGCTGTCACGTTGGAACTACCCGATCTCACCGTCGGTTTCGAGGAGATCAGCACCGACACAGCCAAATTCGATCTGCAGCTACGCGTGGATCAGGAGCCCGTGGATCCGTCCGGGGCACTGTCGGCCTCGTTCACCTACGCCACAGATCTGTTCGATCCCGAAACCATCGACAGGTTCGTCGATCGCTTCCTGCGGATCGTGTCGACCGTCGGGGCGTCGACGGACGTACGCACCGGCGACATAGACATCCTGTCCGCCGCAGAGCGGGAACTCGTCCTGTTCGAGTGGAACGACACTGCACGGCTGATCGAACCTCCGGTCCACCAGCACATCCCGGCCGGCGACGTCGACATGACGCTCAGCAGTCTGTTCGACCGACAGGTGCAGCGCAGCCCGTACTCGACCGCGTTGGTGTTCGAGGACGAGCACGTCACCTATCTCGAACTGGACGAACGTGCGAATCAGCTCGCGCGACATCTCATCTCGCTCGGCGTGACGACCGAATCGCACGTCGGCCTCGCGATCCGACGGTCGATCGACCTGCTCGTCGGCATGTACGCGATCGTCAAGGCCGGTGGTGCCTATGTGCCGATCGACCCGGACCATCCGGTCGAGCGTTCGTCCTACGTCCTCTCCAGCGCCCAGCCTGTGTGCATCCTCACCACGAGCCGCGACTGGATCAACATCCCGGTCGCAACTCCGGTCCTCGCCGTCGATCTGCTCGACGTGTCCGATCGCGACCACACCTCTGTCACCGATTCGGATCGACTGGGAAGACTGCACGGCTCCAACACCGCGTATGTCATCTACACCTCCGGTTCGACCGGTCGACCCAAGGGTGTTGCAGTCACGCACTCGGCCATCGTGAATCGGTTGCTGTGGATGCAGCACGAGTATCACCTCGAGCCTGCGGACACCGTTCTGCAGAAGACGCCGGCCACGTTCGACGTCTCGGTGTGGGAATTCTTCTGGCCCCTGCAGGTCGGTGCCAAGCTCGTCGTGGCCGAACCCGACGGACACCGCGATCCGGTCTACCTGTCCCGCATCATCGCGGACGAGCACATCACCACCGCGCACTTCGTGCCGTCCATGCTCGCGGTGTTCGCGGCAGGTGGACGAGCTGCGGAATGTGTCTCGCTCCGACTCGTCTTCTGCAGTGGCGAGGCACTTCCGCCTGCCACCGCGGCACAGTTCGCGCAGTTCTCCAACGCAGAACTGCACAACCTCTACGGTCCGACCGAAGCGGCCGTCGACGTCAGCTACTACCACGTGACCGGCCGCGACGCCGTCTCGATCCCCATCGGCGCACCGGTGTGGAACACACGCTTGTACGTGCTCGACTCCTCGTTGCGACCGGCTCCCATCGGGGCTCCCGGCGAGCTGTATCTGGCCGGCGTGCAACTCGCTCGTGGGTACGTCGGTCGCGGCGACCTCACAGCGGATCGCTTCGTCGCGGATCCGTTCGGCGAGCCCGGCGAGAGGCTCTATCGCACAGGCGATCTGGTGCGCTGGCGCGCCGACGGCGAACTCGAGTACATCGGCCGCACGGACTTCCAGGTCAAACTGCGAGGCCTGCGTATCGAACTACCCGAGATCGAATCGGTTCTCCTTCGATCCGAGTCGGTCGCACAGGCGATCGCGTTGGTGCACAAGGAACCGAACACCGGTGAGACCCTCGTGGCCTACGTGGTCGGTGCACCCGGCTCCGCCGTCGACCCCGCACAGCTGACCGCCGAGGCCGCACGCCGCCTGCCGGGGTACATGGTGCCCTCACACGTGGTGGTACTGGACTCGCTGCCGGTCAACGCCAGCGGCAAACTCGATCGCAAGGCATTGCCTGCGCCGGAATTCACCGTCGCCGCGTCGGAGTTCTTCGGCCCCGAGAACCCGGTAGAAGAGATCGTCGCCGGTGTCTTCGGTGATCTACTCGGTATCGCTCAGGTCAGTGTCACGTCGAGTTTCTTCGAGATCGGTGGCAACTCGCTGATCGCGATGCGTTTGGTCGCGCGCGTCAACGCGGCCCTCGGAACGGACATCGGCATCAGGGATCTGTTCGACGCCCCCACGGTGCGAGCGTTGTCTGCAGGCATCGACATCGGCGAGCACGACGCTGCGGCTGCCCCTCGACTGGTCCCGCAGGAGCGCCCGGATGTGGTGCCGCTGTCGCTCGCGCAGCAGCGAATGTGGTTCATCAATCAGTACGACACCGAGTCGGCTGCCTACAACGTGGCATTCGCCATGCGCCTGAGTGGTGTGCTCGATGTCGACGCGATGCACTCGGCCATCGGTGACGTGTTGAGCCGGCACGAGTCGCTGCGCACGATGTTCCCGCTGACCGACGACGTTCCCGCGCAGTCCATCCTCGACGTGGCATCGGCACTGCCGGATCTGACTCCGATTCACGCGAACGACGAGCGTCACGTCCTCGAATTGATCGCCGACGTCGCCGGCTCGGGTTTCGACGTCGTGGCGGATGTTCCGCTGCGGGTCCGACTGGTTCGGGTGCGCGAGAACGAGCACGTGCTCGTGATGGTGGTGCACCACATCTCCTCCGACGGGTTCTCCAGCGCTCCGCTGGCCCGTGACTTGATGGTGTCCTACAGCGCCCGCGCCGCAGGACACGCACCGAGCCAGGAACCGTTGCCGGTGCAGTACGCCGATTACGCGCTGTGGCAGCGCCGGTTCCTCGGTGCGGAGTCCGATCCCGAGTCGATGATGGCCAAGCAGCTCGCCTACTGGGTCGACACACTGTCCGGCAGCCCCGAGGTCCTGGCGTTGCCGACCGATCGCCCGCGTCCCGCGGTCGCATCCCTGCGTGGCGACAGCGTCTCCTTCGAGATCGACGCCGCAATCCATGCTCGTCTTGCTGCTGTTGCCGCCGAGCACAATTCCAGCGCGTTCATGATCGTGCACGCGGCTCTGGCCGTCCTTCTGGCCCGACTCTCGGGCACCGAGGACATCTCGGTCGGCACGCCGATCTCGGGCCGAGGAGACGCCGCCCTCGACGAGCTCGTCGGCATGTTCGTCAACACCCTCGTTCTGCGCACCCAGGTGCCCGGCTCGACACGGTTCGAGGACCTGCTCTCGGAGGTTCGCTCGGTCGACCTCGCCGCGTTCACTCATTCGGATGTCCCGTTCGAGCGAGTGGTCGATGCGGTCGATCCCGCGAGGTCGACTGCCCATGCGCCGTTGTTCCAGGTGATGCTCGAGTTCCAGCAGACCGACCGACCGACGGTGACGTTGCCCGGACTCTCGATCGAGAGCATCGAGCTACCCAACGACATTTCCAACTTCGACCTGCAGTTGACGGTCTCCGAGGAATTCGACAGTTCCGGCGCACCGGTCGGCATGAAAGCCGGATTCCGCTACGCCACAGAACTGTTCGATGCAGACACCGTCCGGGTTCTCGCCGATCGCCTCGTACGGATCCTCGACGCCGTGACGGCAACGCCGTCCATCCGAGTCGGTGACATCGAGATTCTGTCTGCCAACGAGTACGACTCGTTGGCTCCGGTTCGTGGTCCGCGGTCTGTGGTGGGTGTGGTGTTGCCGGAGTTGTTGGCTGGTGCGGTGGGTGTTGCTGGTGTCGGTGGTGTTGCGGTGGTGTCGGGGTCGCGGTCTGTTTCGTATGGTGAGTTGGATGCGGCGTCGTCGCGGTTGGCGCGGATGTTGATGTCGTGTGGGGTGGGTCCGGGGTCGTTCGTGGCGTTGGCGTTGTCGCGGTCGGTGGAGTCTGTGGTGGCGGTGTGGGCGGTGGCGAAGGCCGGTGGTGCGTTCTTGCCGGTGGATCCGAATTATCCGGTGGATCGGATCGAGCACATGTTGGTCGATTCGGGTGCTGTGGTGGGTGTGACGTTGGGTGCGGATGTGGGTGCGCTCTCGGGTGTGGGTGGGGTGTCGTGGGTGGTGCTCGATGATCCGGATGTGGTGGCGGATCTGGCGTTTCGGTCGTCTGCTCCGGTGTTGGATGTGGAGCGTTCGGGTGTGTTGCGGCTCGATGATGCGGCGTATCTGATTTACACGTCGGGGTCGACGGGTGTGCCCAAGGGTGTGGTGGTCACTCATCGTGGTGTGGGGAACTTGGCTGCCGAGGAGCGGGTTCGGTTCGGTGTGGGTCCGTCGTCGCGGGTGTTGGCGTTCGCGTCGCCGAGTTTCGATGCGTCGATTCTCGAGTTCGTGTTGGCGTTCTCGGGTGGGGCGACGATGGTGATCGCTCCGCCGTTGGTGTTCGGTGGGGTGGAGTTGGCGTCGTTGCTGGCCGAGGAGCGGGTGTCGCATGCGTTCGTCACGCCTGCGGCGTTGGCGTCGGTGGATCCGGTGGGGTTGGAGTCGGTCGAGGTGGTGGTGACCGGTGGTGATGTGTGTGCGCCGGAGTTGGTGGCGCGGTGGGCGCCGGGTCGGCGGATGTTCAATGCGTACGGTCCGACGGAGGCGACGATTTTTTCGTCGATCTCGTCGGCGTTGGTGGTGGGGGAGTCGGTCGATATCGGTTCGCCGACGATCGGTTTCGCTGAGGTGGTGTTGGATTCGCGGTTGAATCCGGTGCCCGTGGGTGTGGTGGGTGAGTTGTATCTGGCGGGTCCGGCGTTGGCTCGTGGGTATCACGCGCGGTTGGGTTTGACGGCGGAGCGGTTCGTGGCCGATCCGTTCGGTGGTGCGGGTTCGCGGATGTATCGCACCGGTGATGTGGTGCGGTGGAATGCCTCGGGTGCGTTGGAGTATGTGGGGCGTAGCGATTTTCAGGTGAAGGTGCGTGGTTTCCGGATCGAGTTGGGTGAGATCGATTCGGTGTTGGCTGCGGTGTCGGGTGTCGATTTCGTGGTCACCATCGGACGTGAGTCTGCTGCCGGGGCAACGGTGTTGGTCTCGTATGTGTTGCCGGTGGCCGGTACGGTCCTCGAGGTCGATGCGTTGCGTGAGCATGCCGGTTCGGTGCTGCCTGCGCACATGGTGCCCTCTGCGTTCGTGATGTTGGAGTCCATTCCTCTGACTCCGGCAGGCAAACTCGACCGCACCGCACTCCCCGAACCCGATTGGTCCGCTCAGGTCACGTCCGGTCGCGACGCGGACAATGCGGTCGAGAAGACGTTGGCCGGACTGTTCGCCGAGGTGCTTCGACTGGACCGTGTCGGTGTCGACGATTCGTTCTTCGCCCTCGGCGGCGACAGCATCATGTCGATTCAGTTGGTCTCGCGCGCCAAGGCGGCCGGACTGTCTCTGTCGCCACGAGATGTCTTCGAGCACAAGACGGTTGCGGCGCTCGCCGAGGTGGTCGCGTCCTCGGACGGCACCGCACCTCTCGTACTGGAGGAGTTGCCCGGCGGCGGCGTGGGCGATGTACCTCTGACTCCGATCGTGGCGTGGATGCTCGATCGGACGGACGTTCTGGACAAGCACACGCAGACGGCGGTTCTCACACTTCCGGTCGACATCGAACTCGATGTGCTCGAAGCCACCGTCCAGACGGTCCTCGATCACCACGACATGCTTCGCGGTGTCCTGCACCGGGGTGAGCACCCCGCGATGGAGGTTCTTCCCGTCGGAGCGGTCTCGGCGAACTCGGTCGTGCACCGCGTGACCTCGACAACCGTTCGGGGGCAGGAGTTCTCGGAGCAAGCAAACGCCGAGGCAGAAGCAGCAGTCGGCCGGCTGGCACCCGATGCCGGTGTCATGATCCAGATGGTGTGGTTCGACGCCGGCTCCGAGGGGAGCCGTCTGCTCGTCGTCGCCCACCACCTGGTCGTCGACGGCGTGTCCTGGAGAATCCTGGTTCCCGACCTCGCATCGGCGTGGGCCCAGATCATCGGCGGAAGCACCCCCGAGCTGGCTCCGGTCGGCACCTCCATGCGTCGTTGGTCGCACGGTTTGCGTGAGGTCACCGCCACCCGCGGAGACGAACTGGCGATCTGGCGCGACGTTCTGGCACAACCGGATCCACTCATCGGATCGCGAGCACTCGATCGCGAGATCGACGTGTACCGAACAGTGGACAAGGTCGAGTTGACGCTGTCCACCGACGTCACCGAGGGGCTACTGACGGCACTGCCCGACGCGTTCCACGGCAGCGTCAACGACGGCCTGCTCGCGGCTCTCGCCCTCGCCACGGCGGTGTGGCGACGTGGTCGGGGAGTGGTCGTCGACGACGCTCTCATCTCGCTCGAGGGTCACGGCCGCGAGGACCACGTGGTGCCCGGTGCAGATCTCGGCCGGACCGTCGGTTGGTTCACCACGATCTACCCGCTCAGGCTGACCCTCGCCGATCTGGATCTGGACGACGCACTCGCAGGCGGCGTCGACGCAGCGCGGCTGATCAAGTCGGTCAAGGAGCAGCTGCTGGCCGTTCCGGACCACGGTATCGGCTACGGCATGCTCCGCTACCTGGACGAGGACGGTGCCGCTGCACTGCGTGACTTCCCGGCTCCCCAGATCAGTTTCAACTATCTCGGGCGCTACAGCACCGACGTTCCCGACGAGCTTCGCGGACACGGGTGGCTGCCGGTCGACGACTCCGGTGTCGGCGATTCGCAGGACGAGGATCTGCCGGTCGCAGCCGTTCTCGACATCAATGCCGTCACCACCGCGACGCCGACCGGCCCGCGGCTCGAGGCGACGTTCGCTTTCCCCACCGGCGTGCTCGACGCGGACGAGGTCACCGAGCTGGCGGAGCTGTGGCGTCAGGCTCTCACCGCGCTGACGCAGCTGGCCCAGCGACCGGGGGCCGGTGGCTTCACGCCCTCCGACCTCGATCTGGTGCGGCTCGATCAGAGTTCCATCGACGACCTCGAACGGGTTTATCCCACGCTGGACGACATCTGGTCCATGACGCCGCTGCAGGCCGGATTGCTCTTTCACGCCGAGTTGTCGGATCAGTCCGTCGACGCCTACATCGTCCAACTGGTGCTGGAGTTGCGCGGAAGCGTCGACGAGGCGCGGTTCCGGCGTGCTGCTCGGGGGCTGCTGCGTCGACACGCGAACCTGCGGACCGCTTTCGTGCACAACAGCGACGGCGAGTCGATTCAGATCGTCCACCACGACGTGGATGCCCCCTGGTCGTCGATCGACCTGACCGGACTGGATCCGGAGGATCGAGCCCTCGAGCTCGATCGCATCGAACACGAGGACCGTGCCACTCGATTCAACATGGCACAGGCACCTCTGTTGCGCTTCATGCTCATCACCGTGGCACCGGGCGAGTGGCGCCTGGTGATGACCAACCATCACATCCTGCTCGACGGCTGGTCCACGCCGCTGTTGCTCAAGGACCTGCTGACGCTCTACGTGGTCGACGGTGACGAGACCGTGCTCCCACGAGTTCCGGCCTACCGCGACTACCTGTCGTGGCTGGCCAAGCGTGATCGCTCGTCGGCTCTCGAAGCGTGGACGAACGCTCTCGCCGGTTTGTCCGAGCCGACGCTGTTGACGCCGGTCGAGAGCCGACGCCAGGAATCGACGTTGGCGGGCCGCTCGTTGGTCTCACTCGATGTGGAGCAGACGAACCGCTTGCGCAGCGTCGCTCGCGCCCGTGGCGTGACGATCAACTCCATGGTCCAGGCGTCCTGGGCGCTGGTTCTCGGCACTCTGACCGGACGCTCCGACGTCGTGTTCGGTGCCACCGTGTCCGGACGCCCGCCGGAGGTCTCCGACGTCGAGTCGATGGTCGGGTTGTTCATCAACACTCTGCCGGTCCGGATCGTGCTCGATCCGTCGGAGACACTCGGCGAGTACCTCGAACGGGTGCAGTCCGAACAGGCCGCGCTACTCGATCACCACTACCTCGGCCTCACCGACATTCAGCGAGCAGTCGGACCGGCCGTCTCCTTCGACACCCTGACGGTGTTCGAGTCGTACCCGATGGACCGCGCGGGGTTGTCGGCGGAAACCGACCTCGCCGGAATGCGGGTGCACGACGTACACGACGGAAGCGACACGGCGCAGTATCCTCTGACCTTGGTCGCCATGGTCGACGACCGGCTGCACATCGAGGCGAAGTACCTGCCGGAGTTGTTCGAGCACAGCGTCGTTGCGGCGACGGTCGACAGAATCGTGCGTGTTCTCGAGGCCATCGCAACCGACACCGGTCGACGCGTCGGATCGCTCTCGTTGCTGTCCGAGGACGAATTGCGCCAGCTGGCACCGGTTCGTGGACCGGCGTCGTCGGATACTCGACTGCTTCCCGATATCTTCACCGACGCTGCCGCAGTCGACCCGCAGGGCACCGCTCTGTGGAGCGACGGCCGCACCGTGGACTATGCCGAACTGGACGCGCAATCGTCTGCTCTCGCAAGAACTTTGATCGCTCGCGGTGCCGGCCCGGAAACTGTCGTTGCACTGGCTCTGCCACGGTCCGTCGAATCCGTACTCGGTATCTGGGCAGTCGCCAAGACCGGGGCGGCGTTCCTGCCGATCGATCCGAGCTACCCGCGCGATCGCGTCGAACACATGCTCGTCGACTCGAACGCGTCGATCGGTCTGACCCTGTCGGAGCACGAGGCCGCTGTCTCCGGTCTCGGCTCTGCTCGGTGGACCGTGCTCGACCACGACGCCACGCGCACCGAACTCGCCGGTCACTCGACCGCCCCGGTTCGCGACAGCGACCGAATTCGCCCGATGCACATCGATCAGCTCGCCTACCTGATCTACACCTCGGGCTCGACGGGTGTTCCCAAGGGCGTCACCGTCACCCACCGCGGGCTGGCCAATCTGGCAGAAGAGGAGCGGACTCGTTTCGAGGTGACCCCGGGCGCTCGGGTTCTCGCGTTCGCGTCCCCGAGCTTCGATGCCTCCATCCTGGAACTGCTGATGGTGTTCTCCGGTGCCGCGACCATGGTCATCGCGCCGACCTCCGTCTACGGCGGCACCGAGTTGGCCGAACTGCTCGCAGCACAGCACGTCACGCATGCGTTCGTCACGCCCGCCGCCCTGGCATCGGTGGATCCGGACGGCCTGACCGAGTTGGCCGTGGTGGCCACCGGTGGCGACGTGTGTCCGCCAGAGCTCGTGGCTCGCTGGGCACCGGGCCGTCGGATGTTCAACGCGTACGGTCCCACCGAGGCGACGATCTTCTCGTCCATCAGTGATCGACTCGACGTCGACTCCGCCATCGACATCGGTTCTCCGACAATCGGTTTCAGTGAGGTGGTCCTCGACGCACGACTGCATCCCGTCCCGGTCGGGGTCGTGGGTGAGCTCTATCTCGCCGGCCCGGCACTGGCTCGTGGCTACCATTGCCGATTCGGTCTGACCGCAGACCGTTTCGTCGCGAATCCCTTCGGCGAGAGCGGCGCCAGGATGTACCGCACCGGCGACGTGGTGCGGTGGACCGAGTCGGGAACGCTCGAGTACGTCGGACGCAGCGACTTCCAGGTCAAGGTGCGCGGCTTCCGCATCGAACTGGGCGAGATCGACGCCGTCCTGACCGACCATCCGATGGTCGAGTTCGCCACCACCCTGGGTGTCGACGGTCCGACGGGCAACACCATTCTGGTCGCCTACGTCCTCCCGAGGTCCGGCGAGCAGGTCGATGCAGCAGCTCTGCGCACTCATGTCTCGAGTTCGCTACCGACCCACATGATCCCGACGGCCTTCGTCGCACTGGAGTCGATTCCGCTGACACCGGCAGGCAAGTTGGACCGCAATGCCCTGCCTGCACCCGATCTCCATCTCGGGGGCGACTCGCGTGCACCGCGGAACGACACCGAGCAGGTCATCGCCGATATCTTCGGCGAGGTACTGGGGATCGACGGCGTCGGAATCGATTCGAGCTTCTTCGATCTGGGTGGCGACTCGCTCAGTGCCACCAGACTCACTGCGCGCGTCAACTCCGCCCTCGGCACCACGATCAGCGTCCGCGCATTGTTCGAGGCTCCCACCGTCGAGTCACTTGCGGTGCGAGTGCTCAGCAACCCGGTCGGTACCCTTCGCCGTCCCGCACTCGTGGCGAAGCCGCGACCGGATTCGATTCCGTTGTCGCTTGCGCAGCAACGAATGTGGTTCATCAATCAGTTCGACGTGACCTCGGCGGCGTACAACATCCCGCTTGCGGTGAGACTGACGGGTCGACTCGACATCGCCGCGATGAGCGCGGCCGTCGGGGACGTTCTGGAACGTCACGAGTCGCTGCGCACGGTGTTCCCCACCCGCGGGGATCGTCCTGAGCAGAAGATCCTCGACGTGCAGGCGGCGAGAACCGAACTCGCCGTCGTCGAGCTGGACGCCACCGAGGTCGTTGCGGCCATCTCGACCGCTGCCGCAACAGGATTCGATGTCTCGACCGATCTACCGTTCCGCGCGGTCCTGTACCGGATCGCACCGGACGAGTTCGTGCTCTCGATCGTCGTCCATCACATTGCTGCCGACGGCGCATCCATGGCACCCCTGGCGCGAGATGTCATGGTCGCCTACGGCTCTCGCGCGGCTGCCGGCGCTCCGAAGTGGACACCGCTCGACGTTCAGTACGCGGACTTCGCACTCTGGCAACGCACCGTCCTCGGCGACGAGTCCGATCCCGCGTCCCTCGCCGCGCAGCAGTTGGACTTCTGGAAGACCGCCCTGGCGGATCTTCCCGATGTTCTGCCGCTACCGCTCGATCACCCGCGGCCCGCTCGGCAGTCCATGCGCGGCAACAGTGTTCGGTTCGAGATCGACCGCACCACTCATGCCAGGCTGGTCGACCTCGCGCGTGCCAACGAGGCGACCGTCTTCATGGCCGTCCACGCGGCGTGGTCGATCCTGATGGCGCGCATCAGCGGCACCGAGGACATCGCTGTCGGAACGCCGATCGCCGGACGAGGTGACGCTGCACTCGACGATCTGGTCGGCATGTTCGTCGGCACCCTGGTTCTGCGCACGGAGGTGGCACCGCAGCTTTCGTTCACCGATCTGCTTCGGGCCACGCGGACAGCCGATCTCGCGGCGTTCGAGAACACCGATGTGCCGTTCGAGCGGTTGGTCGACGTTCTCGACCCCGCTCGTTCGACCGACCGCTCGCCGTTGTTCCAGGTGCTTCTCGAGTTCCAGAACAACACGTCCGCGACGCTCGAACTGCCGGACCTCACGGTCGAAGCCGTCGACATCGATGCTCACATCGCGAAGTTCGACCTGCAACTGACCGTTGCCGAGGAGTTCGACGAGGCCGGTGCACCGGCCGGGATGACCGCCGCGATCACCTACGCGACCGACTTGTTCGAGGAATCGTCCGTCGAGGAGTTCTCGGCACGATTCGGTGCCGTGCTCGCCTCCGTGACGAGCGATCCCGAGCGCGCAGTCGGCGATATCGATGTGCTCCTGCCGGGCGAGCTCGACGCCATGACGCATGACTGGAACCACGCTGGCCGGGTGGCATCCGACGCAACGCTGGCCGATCGATTCGCAGCTGCCGCCGCGCGATTCCCCGATTCGCGCGCCGTCGTCTTCGGAGATCACACGCTGACCTACGCCGAGCTCGACGACCGCTCCAGCCGCCTCGCACGGCTTCTCGTACAGCGCGGTGTGACGTCGGAATCGCTGGTAGCGGTCGCGATGCCTCGCAACGAGGAGCTGATCGTCGCGCTGCTCGCGGTGATCAAGTCCGGTGGCGGCTACCTTCCGATCGACGTGTCCTACCCAGCGGACCGGCTGGCGTTCATGCTCGAAGACGCCTCGCCCGTCTGTGTGATCTCCACTGTTGCCGACAGTGCGGCGGTGCCCGCCTCGGATCTCGATGTCCTCGAGATCGATTCGCCCGAGCTGATCGCGGAGCTGGCCGGCATGTCGGGTGCCCCGCTGACCGACGCGGACCGTTCGGGTGGCACCAGCGCCGATTCCATCGCGTACGTGATCTACACCTCGGGCAGCACCGGTCGCCCCAAGGGCGTGCAGATCGCGCACCGCAACGTGGCGACGCTGTTCGCGAACACCGCTGATCTCTTCGACTTCGACGATCGTGACGTCTGGACGATGTTCCACTCGTACGCGTTCGACTTCTCGGTGTGGGAGCTGTGGGGACCGCTGCTGCACGGTGGAACACTCGTGGTCGTCGACTACTACACGGCACGCTCTCCGGAGCTGTTCCGCGAGTTGCTCGTTCGCGAGCAGGTCACGGTGCTCAACCAGACACCGACGGCGTTCTACCAGTTCGCGGAAGCCGATCGTGTGGCCACCGGAAACCTCGCCGGCACCACGGACTCCGATCTCTCGCTGCGCTACGTGATCTTCGGCGGCGAGGCACTCGATCTCGGGCAGTTGGCTCGCTGGTACGCCCGGCACGACGAGTCCGCCCCGACTCTGGTCAACATGTACGGCATCACCGAGACGACAGTCCACGTGAGCCACCTGGCCTTGACCGAGCAATTCGCGGCATCGGCCTCGGCCAGCGTCATCGGTCAGGCCATCCCCGCACTGCGCGTCGCCGTTCTCGACACGCGTCTCAATCCGGTACCACCCGGCGTCACCGGTGAAATGTACGTCTCCGGGGCACAGCTCTCTCGCGGATACCTGGGCCGGGCCGGCCTGTCGGCCACCCGTTTCGTGGCAGATCCGGCCGGAGAAGCCGGTGCCCGGATGTACCGCACCGGTGACACCGCACGGTGGAATCGTGACGGCGCGCTCGAGTACCTGGGCCGCAGCGACATGCAGGTGCAGCTGCACGGCTTCCGTATCGAACTCGGCGAGATCGAAAGCGCGCTGTTGGCGTTCGACGGCGTCGCGGCGTCCGTGGTCTCGGTTCGAGACGACGGCTTCGGTGATCGACTGATCGGATACGTCGTCGCCGAGGCGGGCCGAACACTCGACCACTCCGCCGTTCTCGAATTCGTCGGACACTCACTGACGTCGTACATGGTTCCGGCCGCTTTGATCGTGCTGGACGAGCTGCCGCTCACCGCCAACGGAAAGCTCGACCGCCGGGCTTTGCCGGCTCCGGACTTCTCCGCCAATGTCACCGAGAGCCGTTTGCCGGCAACCGAAGTCGAGTCCATTCTCGCCGGATTGTTCGCCGACGTCCTCGGCCTCGACACCGTCGGCGTCGACGACTCGTTCTTCGCGCTCGGCGGCGACAGCATCATGTCCATCCAGCTTGTCTCACGCGCCAAGGCGGCCGGTCTGGTCCTGGCTCCGCGCGACATCTTCGAGCGCAAGACCGTCGCGGCATTGGCCGAGGTCGTGGTCCTCGGAGGCGACGTCGTCGTACTGGAAGAACTCGACGGTGGGGGAGTCGGCCCGCTGCCCCTCACTCCGGTCGTGCGTTGGATGTTGGAGCGCAGCACCGACTTCGGGCGCTACACCCAGACGGCACTGCTTCAGCTCCCGGTCGGTATCGAGAGCGTCACGCTCGAGCGCACCGTGCAGGCCGTGCTCGATCGTCACGACATGCTGCGATCGCGACTGTTCCAGGACACGGACGGAATCTGGCACGAGGAAGTAGCTCCGATCGGCACTGTGTCCGCCGCGTCGGTGATCCACGCGGTCTCGGTCGATTCCGTGGACGGTCCTGAATTCTCCTCCCGTGCCGCAACGGAACTCGACGCTGCAGCAGATCGACTGGTCCCCGCCGACGGGGTCATGGTGCAGATGGTGTGGTTCCAGGCCCCGAACGGGTCCGGCCGACTGCTCGTCGTCGCACATCACCTCGTGATCGACGGCGTGTCGTGGCGCATCCTCGTCCCGGATCTGGCGACGGCCTGGAGCCAGATCGTCGCGGGCGACACGCCTGCGCTGGCACCGATCGGCACATCGATGCGACGGTGGTCCACCGGTTTGACCGAGGTCACCGCGGGCCGCGCCGACGAAATCGGCCTGTGGCAGCGCATTCTGAACGGCGACGATCCGACGATCGGTTCGCGACCACTGGACAAGCGCGTCGATGTCGACGCGACCGTCCAGCGCATCCGCACATCGCTCCCGGTCCAGGTGACCGAACGACTGCTGACAGCGGTACCGAATGCCTTCCGCGGCAGCGTCAACGACGGTCTCCTGGCCGGGCTGGCACTGGCACTGACGGCGTGGCGTCGCGAACGGGGAGCCATTGTCCGCAGTGCGTTGATCACACTCGAAGGCCATGGCCGTGAAGACGCCGTGGTGCCCGGAGCCGATCTCGGCAGAACCGTCGGCTGGTTCACCACGATCTTCCCGGTTCGACTCGACCTCGGCTCCCTGGACATCGCCGACGCGTTGTCCGGTGGCGACTCCGCCGGAGCCTTGATCAAGGCCGTCAAGGAACAGCTGCTCGAGATCCCCGATCACGGAATCGGCTACGGCATGCTGCGGTACCTGGACTCCGACGGGACTGAGGCACTGTCCGGTTACGCCGCTCCGCAGGTCAGCTTCAACTACCTCGGGCGCTTCTCGACCGGATCGTCCGAGGGCATGGAAGACGTGGGCTGGATTCCTGTGGCCGACGCCGAACTGGGCGACGCACAGAACCCGGACATGCCGGTACCGGCCGCGCTGGACATCAACGCCGTCACCACCTCGACACCCGACGGGCCCCAGCTCGACGCCACCTTCGCGTTCCCGGCCGGCATCCTGGATGCGGACGAGGTCGATCGGTTGATCGAACTGTGGACGCAGGCACTGACCGCGATCACCGAGCACGCCTCGACCGAGGGCGCGGGCGGCTTCACCCCGTCCGACCTCGAGCTGGTGGACATCGATCAGCGTTCCATCGAGGTGCTCGAGAAGAAGTTCCCCGATCTCGACGACGTGTGGTCGATGTCGCCGCTGCAGGCCGGACTGCTCTTCCACGCCCGTCTCGCAGGCGAGGTCGGCAGCGACAGCGCGGGAGTCGACGCCTACATGGTGCAGCTCGGTCTGGAGCTGCGCGGCGTCGTCGATGCCGAGCGGATGCATTCCGCCGTGAACAAGCTAGTCTCTCGTCATCCGAACTTGCGAGCAGCGTTCGTGCACAACAGCACCGGCGAATCTCTGCAGATCGTGCAGAGTTCGGTCACGGTGCCGTGGTCCGAGGTCGATCTCCGCGGTGAAGCCGATGTCGAGGCAGCACTGGAAGCCGTACTCGAGGCCGATCGCGGCGTGCGATTCGAGATGGACTCGGCACCGCTGCTTCGGTTCACGCTGATCACCCTCGCCGACGATCACTGGCGACTGCTGCTGACCAATCACCACATCCTGCTCGACGGCTGGTCGACGCCGCTGGTGGTCAAGGAACTGATCACCCTCTACGTCACCGAGTCCGACGATTCGATGCTGCCGCGAGTTCCCGCGTATCGGGACTACCTCGCGTGGATGCGGCAACGCGACGTCGCCATCTCCACCGCGCAGTGGGTCAGCGCGATGGCCGGCGTCGAGGAGCCGACACTGCTCGTCACCGGTGACCGGGGTCGTCAGTTGTCCACTGTCTCGAGCGAGACCGAGCGGTCGTTGTCGATCGAGACCACAGCGGCGTTGCGCGATTTCGCGGCGCGCCGCGGGTCCACTCTGAACACACTCGTTCAGACTGCGTGGGGCATCGTGCTCGCCACTCTGACCGGTCGCGAGGACGTCGTCTTCGGTGCCACGGTGTCGGGTCGTCCGCCCGAGGTTCCGGGCATCGAAGGCATGATCGGGCTCTTCATCAACACGCTTCCCGTTCGGGTCACGCTCGATCGGGCCGAGACACTCGGCGCACTGGTCGATCGTGTGCAGGCCGAACAGGCAGCGCTGCTCGATCACCATTACCTCGGTCTGACCGACATCCAGCGCGCGGCCGGAGCCGGCGTCGCATTCGACACGCTGACGGTGTTCGAGTCCTACCCGGTCGATCGCGCCGGAGCCTCTGCTGCAACGGATTTCGCAGGTATGCAGGTGACGGACATCCTCGGCACCGACGCGGCGCACTATCCGCTGACACTGGTGTCTTCGGTCGACGAGCGCCTGAACCTCAAGGCCAAGTACCTGCCCGAACTCTTCGAGCTCCAAGACGTGCACGCCATCGTCGATCGGGTCGAGCGGGTGCTCGACGCAGTGCTGGCCGACGAGCAGCAGCCACTGGCTCGGCTGCGATTGCTGGCCGATACCGAATTCGCTTCTCTGGCTCCGGTATTCGGCCTCGAAGGCCGATCGACTCGGCTGCTACCGGAGATCTTCTCAGACGCAGCTGCCGTCGACCCGGACGCCATCGCGGTGCGCAGCGTCGACGGCGAGTTGACGTACCGAGAGCTGGATCGACAGTCGAACCGGCTCGCTCGCATTCTGATCGGCCGCGGTGTCCGCACCGAGACGTTCGTCGCACTCGGGATCGCACGATCCATCGAGTCGGTGCTGACCGTCTGGGCCGTCGCGAAGTCCGGTGCCGCCTTCGTACCGGTCGATCCGAACTACCCGGCCGATCGCATCGAGCACATGCTGGCCGACTCCGGAGCAACCTTCGGTGTCACCACCCGCACTCACCTCGACGACCTGCCGTCGACCGTGCCGTGGATCGTCCTGGACGACCTCGCCACCGACGGTCCGAACGCGGTGAGCGACGAGCCCGTCGCCGACGACGAACGCCGTGGTCGCGTCACCCTGTCGAGTGCGGCGTACACGATCTACACGTCGGGTTCGACGGGTGTACCGAAGGGGGTCGTGGTCACCCACTCCGGCCTCGACAACTTCGCGACCGAGCAGCGCGAGCGCTATCGAGTCACGAAGGACTCACGCACGCTTCATGTTTCGTCACCCAGCTTCGACGCGTCCGTACTCGAGTACCTGCTCGCGTTCGGCGTCGGTGCCACGATGGTGATCGTTCCACCCACGGTGTACGGCGGAGCCGAGCTGGCGTCGTTGCTGGCCGAGGAATCGGTCACTCACGGCTTCATCACCCCGTCCGCCCTCGCCTCGGTCGATCCGGCCGGTCTCGACACGTTCGCCGATGTCGTGGTCGGCGGCGAGGCCGTTCCGTCCGAGTTGGTCACCAAGTGGGCTCCCGGTCGCAACCTGTTCAACGGGTACGGACCGACCGAGGCCACGATCATGTCCAACATCAGTGCACCGATGGTCGCCGGCGAGCCGGTGTCGATCGGTGGGCCGGTGCGGGGTGTGTACGAGGTGGTTCTCGACTCGCGACTGCAGCCGGTTCCCGTCGGGGTCGCGGGTGAGCTCTATCTCGCAGGCGTCGGCCTGGCCCGCGGCTACCACGATCGGATGGGGCTGACGGCCGAACGATTCGTTGCCGACCCGTTCGGTGCTCCCGGTGCCCGCATGTACCGCACCGGAGATGTGGTGCGCTGGTCGCCGGATCTGACCATCGAATATGTCGGTCGCAGCGACTCGCAGGTCAAGGTCCGCGGCTTCCGCATCGAACTCGGCGAGATCGACGCCGCGCTCTCGGCACATCCCGCGGTGAATTTCGCAGCCACCTTCGGAACTCCCGGGCCGTCCGGTGCCACTGTTCTCGTGGCGTACGTGCGCCTGACGGGGGACAACCCGGCACACGCGGTCGACACCTTCGACACTGCGGTTCTGCGTGACCATCTTGCCGCCGCGCTGCCGTCGCACATGGTGCCCAGCGCCATCGTCGTGCTCGAGTCGATTCCGCTCACTCCGGTGGGCAAGCTCGATCGCGCCGCACTGCCCGTACCGGAGTTCGGCTCGGCCACCTCGTACCGAGAGCCGAGTACGCCGGCCGAGCTGACGGTCGCGGCGGTCTTCGCCGAGATCCTCGAGGTGGATCGAGTCGGTGCAGACGACGGATTCTTCGAGCTCGGTGGTGACTCGCTCAGCGCAACGCGGGTGATCGCTCGCGTCAACGCCGAGTTCGGTACCTCCATCGGTGTACGCACGATCTTCGAGACCCCGACGGTGTCGGGACTGGCGAGCGCAGTCGGCACTGCCGACACTCGGGCGCAGCGCCCGGCTCTCGTTGCGGCGGCGCGTCCGGAGAACATTCCGCTCTCGCTCGCTCAGCAGCGGATGTGGTTCATCAACCAGTTCGACACCTCGTCGGCCGCGTAC
The DNA here is from genome assembly GCF_002258565.1 of Rhodococcus sp. 05-2254-6. Lineage (NCBI taxonomy): Bacteria > Bacillati > Actinomycetota > Actinomycetes > Mycobacteriales > Nocardiaceae > Rhodococcus > Rhodococcus sp. 05-2254-6. Next base: position 42,096 of record NZ_NOZF01000139.1, on the reverse strand, counting down.
AACGTGCCGTTGGTCGTCAAGCTGACCGGGCGGCTCGACACCGCTGCTCTGGCTGCCGCGGTGGTCGATGTTCTGGGACGCCACGAATCTCTGCGCACGACCTTCCCCGACGGCCCGGAGTTCCCGGTGCAGCTCGTGCACCCGGCTGCCGAGGTCGCGCCTGCGGTCGAATCCGAACGGATCGATGCCGCTGTTCTGGCCGATCGCGTCGCTCTGTTGGCCGGTCGAGGATTCGACGTGACCACCGAGATCCCGGTGCACGTCGAGCTGTTCGAGGTGCTCGATGCCGGCGTCGACGCGTCCGAGGATCCTGTCTTCGTACTCGCCATGGTGGTGCACCACATCGCCGCCGACGGCGCGTCGATGGCACCGCTCGCTCGCGACGTCGTGCTCGCGTACTCGGCGCGCAGTGCAGGTCAGGCACCGAACTGGCAGCCGCTGCCCGTCCAGTACGCCGACTACACGATCTGGCAGCGTTCGCTGCTCGGAGACGAGCAGGACCCGTCGAGCGTGGCCGCGGCCCAGCTCGAGCACTGGTCCACCGCGCTCGCGGGTCTTCCCGACCTGCTGCCGTTGCCGACGGACCGACCGAGGCCGACCACGCAGGACTTCCACGGTGGCCGAGTTCGCTTCACGGTCGATGCCGACATCCATCGGACGCTCGTCGACATCACTCGGGAACAGAACGTCAGCATGTTCATGGTGCTGCACGCGGCGTTCGCGGTCGTTCTGGCTCGTTTGAGCGGCACCGACGACATCGCGATCACCACTCCGGTGGCCGGGCGCGGGGACGCGGCGCTCGACGACCTCGTGGGTATGTTCGTCAACACGCTCGTGCTGCGCAGCCGAGTCGACGAGTCCGCGACGTTCGACGATCTGCTGAACCAGGTCAAGGCACACGATCTCGACGCGTTCGATCACACCGAGATGCCCTTCGAGAGAATCGTCGAGGTTCTCAATCCCACCCGTTCGACGGCATACGCTCCGCTGTCACAGGTCGCGCTGTCGTTCCAGAACAACGAGAAGGCCTCGCTCGAGCTTCCGGACCTCCGCGTCGAAGGCTTCGACTTCGACGTTCCGGTAGCCAAGCAGGATCTTCAGCTGCTGCTGTCCGAGACCTTCGACGAGGCGGGACGTCCGTCCGGCTTCGAGGCCGCATTCGACTACGCCACCTCGCTGTTCGACGCGGCCAGCGTCGAGGCCATCGCGGCGCGACTGATTCGAGTTCTCGACGCCGTCGGACGCGACCGGCACGCGGTGGTCGGAGACATCGAAATTCTGGGCGCCGACGAGCAGCGCGCGTTGGCGCCGGCGCGAGGAAACCCGGACGCAGCAGTCCGGACGTGGCCGGAGTTGCTCGCGGCGGCGGTCGCGCTCGACCCGTACGCAGTGGCCGTCACCTACCGAGGCATCAGCCTTTCCTACGCCGATCTGGACAGCTGGTCCAACCGAATCGCTCGAATGCTGATCGACTACGGCGTCGGGCCCGAGACGTTCGTCGCGTTGGCGCTGCCTCGATCGATCGAGTCGGTGCTGTCGGTGTGGGCCGTGGCCAAGACCGGTGCTGCATTCCTGCCCGTCGATCCGAACTACCCGGCGGACCGAATCGCGCACATGCTCGAAGATTCCCATGCCGCAATGGGTCTGACCGACATCGACAGCAGGGGATCGCTGCCCGACACCGTCCCGTGGCTGGTTCTGGACGATCCGGAAATTTCCGCGGAGTTGTCTCGCTACCCGGCGGACGCGGTGACCGACGTCGAGCGTACGGCGACCCTGCACATCGACCACCCCGCCTACCTGATCTACACATCGGGTTCGACCGGTCGCCCGAAGGGCGTTGCAGTGCGGCACCGTGGCTTGGCCAACCTCCAGGCCGAGGTGCTCGAGCGATTCCGCCCCACTCGGGATTCGCGTGTTTCGCACATCGCGTCACCGAGTTTCGACGCATCGATCTACGAGCTGACGATGGCGTTCGGCGTCGGTGCCACCGTCGTGATCGTGCCGCCGGGAGTCTTCGGCGGCGGCGACTTGGCCGACCTGCTCGAATCCGAACACGTCACGCACGCGTTCCTGACGCCCGCGGCGCTGTCGTCGATCGACGAGACACGTCTGGGCAACGTTCGGGTCCTCGCCGTCGGAGGTGAGGCCTGTACTCCGGAGTTGGTGGCGAAATGGGCACCGGGCCGCCAGATGTTCAACGGCTACGGTCCGACCGAGACCACCATCCAGGCGAGTGTCGGTGGTCCGCTGGTGCCCGGTGGCACGGTGGACGTCGGCAGGCCTGGAACCGGATTCCGGTTCCAGGTGCTCGACGCACGACTGCGGCCGGTTCCGGCCGGAGTGTCGGGCGAGCTCTACATCGCCGGTCCCGGTACCGCCCGTGGATACCTCGGGCGTTTCGGGCTGACATCCGAGCGCTTCGTCGCCGATCCGTTCGGTACTCCTGGCGACCGGATGTATCGAACCGGTGACGTCGTGCGCTGGGGAAGTGCCGGAGCCGTCGAGTTCGTCGGACGCAGTGACTTCCAGGTCAAGGTGCGCGGTTTCCGCATCGAACTCGGCGAGATCGACTCCGCACTCACCGAGAACGAGCAGGTCGGATTCGCCGCCACGATCGGGCACACGGCGGCGTCGGGTGACACCGTTCTCGTGTCCTACGTTCTCGCGGCCGACGGCGAATCGGTCGACACCGAAGCACTTCGAGACCGAGTCGCCAAAGTGCTTCCGCGTCATATGGTTCCGTCGGCGATCATCGAGCTGGACGACATTCCGCTGACGCCTGTGGGCAAGCTCGATCGGCGGGCCCTGCCGGTTCCGGAGCTGACGACGTCGACCACTCCGTACCGGGCACCGGCCACCGACGTGGAAGCTGCGATCGCCGATGCGTTCGCGCAGGTTCTCGGAGTCGATCGGGTCGGCATGGACGACAACTTCTTCGAGCTGGGCGGGACGTCGCTGGTGGCCACGAAGATCGTGCCTGCCATCGAGAACGCCATCGGAGTGCGGGTGCCGCTGCAAGCGCTGTTCGTCGATCCGACACCGTCGGGGTTGGCAGCGCGGGTCGCCGCGGATGCCGACGCCGGGGGCGCGGATCTCGATTCGGTGTTCGGGGTCGTGATTCCGCTGCGCGGCAGCGGGTCCAAGGCACCGTTGTTCTGCGTTCACCCGGGAATCGGGTTGTCGTGGGGCTACGCCGGTCTCGTCTCGCATCTGAGCGACGACCGTCCCGTGTACGGCCTACAGCTGCCGAGCATCGTCGAAGGGTCGACGTTCGGGTCCATTCGCGATCTCGCGCACCGCTACGCCGACGAGATTCGCGCTGTTCAGCCGGTGGGTCCGTACCACCTGCTCGGGTGGTCGCTCGGCGGCTCGCTCGCTCATGCGATAGCGGTGGAACTGCGCAGCACCGGCAGCGATGTTCGCACCCTCGCACTGTTGGACAGCTACGTCGACGGGCACGACGGCGAAGCGGTCGAGGGAGCGTTGAGCGTCGAGAATCTGCTTGCGGGATTGGGGCTCGATCTGACTGCTCAGCCCTCGACCGAGCCGTTGACCTACGAACGGGGCGTCGAACTACTCGACGAGTCGTTGGGACAGACGACCGGCGTTTCCGCCGATCATCTGCGACGTATCAATGCGGGATTCGAGAACTCGACTCGAATAATGGCCGAGTTCATCCCGGACGTGTTCGACGGAGATGTTTTGTTCTTCTCCGCAACGAAGGGTGCGAGCGATGGAATTGTTCGATCTCCGCAGGAATGGCGGCCGTATGTGACAGGAGATATCGTCATCCACGATGTCGACGTTTTCCACAACGAGATGACCAATGCAGATGCGGCCACTGTGATCGGGCCGGTCGTCGATTCTCATCTCGGGAATACACCTGAATAACAATTGATGTGTTCTTCACATCGCAGGGCACATCTACGAATACCATCGGCACTCGAGACGAATGCCGTCGAAAACGAATCACTACCACCAGGGGACAGAAGTGAAACTGATCAGAACAGCAACGGTAGCGGTGGCATTGACCGCTGCGGTGGCCACCGGAGCAGGCCATGCTGTGGCAGACCCGTCGTCGGACCCGGTGAATTACGAGACTTCGGTCAACCCGGACGGCACGGTCACCACCATCCTCGATGCCGGGCTGTTCCGGGTCGACGCCACGAGCGAGAACGTGTCCGTCATCGACCAGGCCGGTGCCACGCTCGCAACCGTTCCGCTGGAATACACCATCAACGGCACCGTCTACTCGATCGCACCGCTGATCGGTGCCGAGGGTCGCGAACTGACGTTGACTCCGCAGACGGTTCCCGTCGCCGAGGTCGCAGGTCCGCGGACCAAGCAGCAGGCATTCGACAACATGGTCAACCAGCTCGCAATCGGCTGGAACAACGGTGGCGGTGTCGGCACGGCGATCGGCGCAGGCCTCGGCTTCGCCATCGGCTGTGTATCGATCTTCCCGAACTTCATCTCCGGGTGCATCATCGGAACCGTCATCGGTACGGTTGCCGGCGCGGTCATCGGTACGTCCAACGGAAACCCGCAGGCTCAGCCTGCCGTGTTCGAGTACTTCACCACTCCGTAAGGCAGAACGGCCCCGAGCCGACGGAGGTCCGAACAGCGGGTGGAGCGCGTGCGCTCTACCCGCTGTTCGCTGTCCGCCCGGTCAACGCCCGGCGCATCGACACGGCTTTGACCATCGTCTCCTCGAACTCCTCGTCGGGATCCGACAGTGCCACGATTGCACCACCCACTCCGTACGTCACTTCGTGCTCGGTGGCCACGATCGTGCGAATGACGATCGAGAAGTCTGCGGTGCCGGTGATCGAGAAGTAACCGATGGCACCCGAGTACACCCCGCGCGGTCCGTCTTCGAGCTTGTCGATGATCGCCATCGTGCGGATCTTCGGGGCTCCTGTCATCGAACCACCGGGAAACGCGGCACGGATACAGTCCGCCGCGGATGCGTCCTCGCGCAGGCGGCCACGAACGGTCGAGACCAATTGGTGCACGGGAGCATAGGTTTCGACATCGAACAGCTTCGGTACGTGAACCGACCCCGGCACGCAGACCTGGGCGAGGTCGTTGCGCACCAGATCCACGATCATCAGATTCTCGGCCTTGTCCTTCTCGTTCGCGACGAGATCGGCCTTGAGCGCGTTGTCTTCTTCCGCCGTGGCTCCGCGGGGACGCGTCCCCTTGATCGGCTTGGACTCGACTACGCGGTCGGCGTCGATGCGCAAGAAGCGTTCCGGAGACGCACTCAACACCGACAGCTCGGGAAACTTCAGCAGCGCACTGTACGGAGTGGGGTTGATTTCACGCATGTACGAGTAGGTGGCGGTCGCGTCGATGGAACCGGCTACGGTCGCCGTGTTGGTCAAACAGACCTCGTACGTCTCACCGGAGCGAATCTCGGCGAGGCACTGGGAAATCAGATCGAGGTAGTGGGCACGGTCGTGGCGTAGACGGGGCTCGAGCGATCGATCTGCTCCGAGCAGGGGAGTGCCCGACGCTGGCGCATCCGCGCGGTCGTTCGGGACTGCCTTTCGAGACAAGCCACGCAGGGTCTCGGTGACAGAGTCGAACCACTGCGCCAACACAGGATCCCCGGGGGTGGTGGCCAACCCCATCAGATACAGGGTGCCGGCTTCATGGTCGAACACCAGCGCGCGATCTGCGAAGACCATCGACGCGTCGGGAGTCGAGGCCGTGTGAACCAGTTGGCCACCGGTATCGGCCTTGAGCTCGTATCCCAGATACCCCACGTAGCCGAGTCCGAAAGCAAACGGTAGGTCGTGTCGAGGGGGAGTGGACCGCTCTCGCAATCGCTCGTCGATGTAGTCGAAGAATGTCGAGTGGATGCGCTCGGTCGTACCGTCGGCACCTTGCACGGTCACCGTGGTCTCGGCAACCGAGTAGGTCACGTACTCCGCATGAGGACCCGAGCAGTCGCCCATGACGGTGAATCTGCAGTCGGGTTCGAGAGCCGCGCTACCGTCCAGCCAGAAACTCTTCGAGCCGTCCGCGAAAAGAGCGTCGAATACCTGCTCGGAGTCGAAAGTCTCGTCGAGCGAACGTGTTTCGATGGTGAAGATCGAATCCTGAGTCCGTGCGGCGCTCGATGCGGCCGATTGAGCCAGTGTCAGATCGCGGAAGTTGGCGAGTAGTTCGCGGCCGTATTCGGTACTGATCGACTCGGGATGGAACTGAACGCCCCACATGGGCTTGCTCCGGTGCCGCACGGCCATGACCAGTCCGTCGGGCGTCCATGCGACTTCCTCGAAGTCGGCAGGGGTGCGGGTCACCACGAGCGAGTGATACCGCACCACCGAGTAGGGCGAGGGGATTCCGGCGAACAGGTCCACGCCGGAATGAGTGATGTCGGTGATCCTGCCGTGCATCGGCGCGGGCGCGAGATCGACACTGCCACCGAACAGATGGCACAGACCCTGATGCCCGAGGCACACGCCGAGTATCGGTAGACCGGACTCGAGTATCACGCGAGAACTGATCCCGAAGTCCTGCTCCACATCGGGCCGCCCTGGACCGGGTGAGATCACGACGTTGTCGAAAGCCTCGAAATCCAAAGACGTCCACTCGACGTCGTTCTTGACCACCGTCGGCGGCCGTCCGTTCACCTCGGTGAGAAGGCTGTACAGGTTGTAGGTGAACGAATCGTAATTGTCCACCAGGAGCGTATGAATCGTCATCGGCGTGCTTCTACCGTTTCCTGTCGAGGCCCGGCCCGGGCGTCGGAGAATCGATGATCGAATCCTCGACGCGACATGCCTCTGCAATCATCGTTCGGTACAGATCTTCGAGAAAGTCGGGGGACATCCCATTGGCCGACGCGAATTCTCTCGCTCGCTCTGTCACCAATCCGACACGGCCTGGTTGCATCATCGGAATGGCGTGTTCTCGTTTTACGTGTGCAACACGTACACACACATCGATGCGGTCTCGAATTGCAGCGCGCAGAACTTCGTCGATTCCGTCCAACTCGCGCCTCAACTCCGCAAGCTTCTGCTCGCCGACTGCGCGATGGCCTTCCGATTCCGCTTCGGAGGCCGCCGTGCGCAAAGCGTCGGTCGAGCGCTGATCAGAATCCTGGCTCACGAGTTATTGCCCCCTGATTTTTCGAGTGCGATGCCGCTGTTTATCGGTATTGTCCGACAACTGTTACGGCGACCGTTCACGAATCGTCCACTTGTGTGACAACCGATACTCGATGATGGCACCTCGGACAGCCACCTCGCCACTCGATCGTATTGGAATAGCTGGTCAGGCGACAATGAATGCAACAAAGGTCCGCGAAAACATCCGATAAGTTCGATATACATAAAAAAACTGCACCGCCGGATTGTTTCCAATCAGGCGGTGCAGAGTGCGGTGAACGTCATGCGCCGCGGCGCTTGACCTTCAGCAGGTCCAAACGCTCTTTCAGAAGCTCCTCGAGCTCGTCGACCGAACGACGCTCGAGCAGCATGTCCCAGTGCGTACGGGGAGGCTTGACTTTCTTGGCCTCCGGCGCGGTTCCCTCGATCAGCGACCCTTCCAGACCGTTGCGGCAAGCCCAGGTTCCGGGAATCTCGGCATCGTCGGCGAACGGTACGTCGAACTCCTCGCCGTTGTCGCACCGGTAGCGCGCAACGCGGCGGGGTGCCAGGTCGTGATCACGGTCGGTCTCGTAGCTGACCGCTCCCAGTCGGCTACCTCGAAGTACACGATCTGCCATGGTGAAGTCCTCTCCATCGATAGTAGGTACGTGCGTCGAAGCCATCCGTCGACATCGAACTACACCGTCTACCCACTGATCTACAACGTCGCCGCGCGTCGGTTCGTTCCCGGGCCGATGAGTCCCGGTGCGATCCCATCGGCGCAGCTTATCGGGCGATCTTACCTCGCGGCCGCAGTAGGCTGAACAACCATGTCCGCCAGAACCCGCCGCGACCAGACATGCGCCTGGTGCGGGCGCCCGGTCGCCGACACAGGAACCGGCCGTAAGCGGCGGTACTGCCGTCAATCGTGCCGTCAGCGAGCCTACGAGCAGCGCAGCGCGACGAAAGGGACGTCGATTCCCGACGACGCCGTCGTGCTGACCGCGGAGGAGGTGTCGGCCGTGGCAGACAGAGCGTTCGAGGTTCGGTGTGCCGCCGAGGACGTCAGCACGGCGGTGGCGGAAGGTGCCGACGCTGCGGAACTGCACCGACTGTGCGCCGAGCTGTTGGCCAAAGCTCATGACGCAGAGCGACTGCGCTGAACTGCGGTTCCTTACTCGTTCACCGACTCCATGGACAATGGTCGTACCGCCCGCGCGACTGCGCAGGCGGTACGACCTAGTGAGGAGCTCCATGGCGTTCTGGGATCAACTCAAATCCAAGGCACAGGAATTGAACGGCCAGCTGCAGACCAAGACCAGCCAGTTCAAGAACAAGGAATTCGCCAACGGCAGCATGGCCATGTGTGCCCTGATCGCGGCGGCGGACGGCACCATCGATCCTGCCGAGCGCCAGAAGACGGCATCACTGATCGCCGGCAACGAGGCTCTGAGAGTGTTCGAGCCCGACCAGCTTCGGCAGAAGTTCGACTGGTACTGCGACAAGCTGCAGGGAGACTTCGACTTCGGGAAGGTCGAGGCGACAGCCACGATCGGCAAGCTGAAGTCGAAGCCCGACCAGGCACGGGCCGTCATCCAGATCGGCATCATCATCGGCGGCGCGGACGGCCACTTCGACGATCACGAGAAGGCTGCCGTGCGCAATGCGTGCTTCGCAGTCGGAATCGATCCGGCCGAGTTCGAGCTCTGAGTCCTTCCGTACGGAAGGACCGCGGTAGTCGATCGTGCTGACGGCGATCGACGAAGTCATCAGGCGACTTCGTCGATCGCCGTTCTCGTCGGCAGTCGTCCGCTGTGAAATGTGGCGTATGCCGGGATACTAGGGGCACTCCGACGGCTTGTGCCGACGTCGAAAGATCCGTTGGAGATCCGGTTGCAGCCCACCAGCAAAGGGACCGTGCATGACAGTTGCCGCGATCTACCTCGTCATCGCCTTCGGTCTGGGCGGACTTGCCATGGTGGTACGGCTACCTCCCTTGGTCGGGTTTCTCGGTGCCGGTTTCGTCATCAATGCGCTCGATGTCGGTGAGGTGCCCCAGCTCGAGCTGATCGCCGACCTGGGCGTGACACTGCTGTTGTTCGCAATCGGTCTCAAGCTCGACGTTCGTATTCTTCTGCGCCGGGAGGTGTGGCTGACGACATCGGTGCATCTGGTGGCGAGCATCGTGGTCGGTACCACCGTGCTGTGGCTCGCCGCCGTCGCCGGGTTGGCCATGTTGTCCGGCCAAAGTCTGACGACGATAGCGTTGCTCGCATTCGCGATGTCGTTCTCGAGCACAGTGTTCGTGGTCAAGGTTCTGGAAGAGCGAGGGGAGTCGCACGCCCTCTACGGACGGGTGGCGATCGGTGTCCTGGTCATGCAGGACATCGTTGCCGTGGTTTTCCTCACCATAACCAGCGGCTCGCTACCGAGCCCATGGGCGGTGACGCTCGTACTGCTGTGGCCGGTGACGCGGATCCTTCGGAAGATCTGGAGCGGACTCGGCCACGGCGAGATGCAGTCGCTGTTCGGCATCGTGATGGCGCTGGTCCCGGGTTACGCCCTGTTCTCCACCCTGGGGCTCAAGGGGGATCTGGGCGCACTGGTCATCGGCGTGTTGCTGGCATCGCATCCGGCCTCGTCGGAACTGTCACGATCGCTGTTCCACATCAAGGAACTGCTCCTGGTGGGCTTTTTCGTCTCGATCGGTTTGTCCGGGCTGCCGGACCTACCCAGTCTCGGTGTCGCCCTCCTCATGGTGCTTCTGCTGCCACTCAAATCCGTCCTGTACTTGGCGCTGTTCGCCCTGATGAAGTTGCGATATCGGACCGCGCTCCTGGCCGGACTGAGCCTGATGAACTACTCCGAATTCGGCCTGATCGTCGTGTCGGTAGGAGTGACGACCGGCCTACTCGCACCGGCCTGGCTGGTCGAGATGTCGATCGCCGTGGCTTTGAGTTTCGTCGCGTCGGCTCTGGTGAACGGTCGTGGCCACCTGATGGTCGAGAAGATCGCGACCCGTCTACCCGAGCAGGACGAGTCGAGCTTGCATCCCGAGGAACGCTCCGGCGATGCCGGCGACGCCGAGGTGGTCGTGATCGGAATGGGGCGTGTCGGGTTCGCGGCATATCAGCGGCTCACCGATCACTACGGCCTCGATGCCGTAGGAGTCGACTACGACGGGCCTCGCATTCGTCGCCTGGCCGATCAGGGACTACGAGTCATCGAAGGGGACGCAACCGATCTCGATTTCTGGCATCAACTACGGCATTCCGAGTCGGTACGCATTGCCGTGCTCGCGATGCCGCGTCACGGTGCCAATGTCACAGCACTCGCCTGTCTGCGCGAATCCGGATTCAGTGGAACAGTTGCCGCAGTGGCCCGCTACGACGACGAAGTGCAGTGGGCCAAGGAGCACGGCGTCGACATCGCGTTCAATGTCTACGCAGGTGCGGGGTTGGAATTGGCGGATCAGGTGGCCACCACTTCGCCCGATCCCGTCGGCGACGAAAGCGACTCCGACCTCGATACCTCACAGTCCGAGAAGGTCCATCGGCCGACCACGAAACCGGTACCGCTCGACGAGCATCCGTGACCGACCCCGCCTGGAGCATACGAAGGCCAGGGGAGGTACACCGACTCGGCCACTGGACCGCGGCCTACTCGTCCCAACTCCACCCTTGCAAAACGTCACTGTGACGCTTTGGACGGTTGAAGGTGGGGCGAGGGGAATGCAAGAGAGTGACGCAAGCTCCATCTGATTCACACATTTCGTCCAACCGTCGCAAGGAGCTGCCCGTTGGACAACAGCGCCGAGTGTCCGCCGCAGCGCTCGAGTGGGACGTGCACACAGCGTTCGACTCAGTTGCGCCGTGAATGCATGAGCCCACAGGAACCGAACCGCCGCAGCGTCTGTCGACACCCCCTGAACTGCGGCTCCGTTTTGCCGATAATCAACATTATGTCAACTAATCGGAACCCACGGCTATACGTCAGTTACAGCGCAATACCTCTCTATTTCAGCGGGCCTGGCTAGGCGGGGAAATCCGCGCTGCGAGATAGTATTTCGTTCGACCGGATGTCGCTCAGGTTTTCTTCCAGCGCGTCGATCACGGCATCGTATCCGCTGTTGCCCAGGATCAGCCGGTGTGGCGGTGGGTCCTGGGCCATCGCTGCGATCACCGCACGGGCACCGCGATGCGGGTCTCCCGGTTGCACCCCGTTCATGTCGACGAAGGCGGCCCGCACCTTCTCCAGCATCTCGCGGTACTCCGGAATCGCCTCCGCGATGGGCTCGTCGGCGAATCCGGCGTACGCGTTCGTGCGGAATGCGCCCGGTTCGACTGCCAGGACGGAGATGCCGTGCTCGGCGCTTTCCTGGCGGAGCGCGTCGGTGACGGCCTCGATCGCGTATTTCGTGGCGCTGTAGTAGCCGAATCCGGCCGCCGCCAGAAGCCCGGCCACCGAGGACACGTTGACGATCCACCCGCTTCCGCGAGTGCGCATACCTGGTAGCACTGCGCGCGTGACGGACAGCACGGCGAAGAAGTTCAGCTCGAACATCGCCCGTATCGAAGACTCGTCCATTCCCTCGATCGATCCGTACCAGCCTCGACCGGCGTTGTCGACCAGCACGTCGATACTGCCGAAATGCTCCTCGGCCGTGTGCACCGCGCGGAGCACCTGTGCCGCGTCGGTGACATCCATGGGCACGACGAGAACGCGGTCACCGTAACGATCGGCCCACGACACCAATTCCTCCGGACGCCGGGCGGTGAGTACCACGCGGTCCCCCGCCTCCAGCGCCACCTCGGCGTACGCCATGCCGAAACCGCCGGGTGTGCCACCGGTGATGAACCATCGCTTGCTCACGGCTCGATCACCAGCCGCTGGATCAGCGCGCCATCGAGCGTGAAGCGGTAGTGCAGGTCGACGACTCCCCCGGGGAAGTTGCCTTCCAGATGCTGCTCGACGTCGACAGTCGTACCGGTCGTGGTCGCTCCGGTGAACTCGCTCGTGTAGGTGTACTCACTCTCACTGACCGAGGCGATCAGCCAGGCCTCGATCTCGTCTCGGCCCGAGTAGTCGTGGCCCTCGTCGGTTACAACGGCATCCGCGGTGAATACGGTGAGCCCGCGAGCGCCTTGCTTGGAGTCGAGTGCGGTCATGAACTTCTTCACGTTGTCCGGGAGTCCATCCCATTGTGTGGTCATGACCTCACGGTGATGCCTCCCCCAAGGGGAGTGTCAACACCAGGTCCACCCCGGTAAAACACTGCTCACAAATATTCAGACGGATCGTAGAAAACAGCGGGCAGACTCGAGCCGATCGGCGTCGTAGTCCTCCCACTTCGCTGCAGGCACATCCTGACGCCCGACCTCGACGAAACTGCGTTTGGCGAAGAACTCCGCGGCCTCACCGCTGACGGTGACCGCGAACAGGGTCGAGATGCCCTTCGTGCGGCAGACCTCCAACAATCCGTCCATCAACAAGCTGCCTGCTCCCAGTCCGGAGAACTCGGCGACTGTGATCAAACCGGACACTTCGCCGAATCCGGTTCCGGCGTAACGGTCCACCTCGAGTCCGACGATGCCGGCGAGGTGCCCCGTGCGCAGTACCCGAGCTCCGAGCCCACCAACAGCCATCCTGGCAATCTCGATCCGACTGCGCTGCTTGAGAACCCCCTCTCGCACTCCCTGTGCCACCAAAGCCTCGATTGCCGGGAAATCGTCCACCTGTAGCGAGGCCAAGTGCAGGTAGCGGCCTTGGGTCAGGACGGTCCCCCGGCCGTCGAATGTGAACAGCTCGAATTCGAGATCCTCAGCACGACAGAGGTTTACGCTGTATGCACCACCGGCAAGTGCTGCCTCGGCGGCTGGGGGGAAATCGTCGAGCCCCCGTTCGGCCAGGTGGGCGACCAGGCGCTCGCGGTGCAGGTCGATGTCGGCGAAGCTACGAGGAGGATTACCCCAGCCCCCGCCCGGATCGGTCAGAACCATTTTCGATGCCCGCACGCTCGCAGACACAGTGCCGGCAGTGCGCGCGACAGCGGCCGCCTCCGCCCCGATCACGACGCATTCCGAGTCCGCGATTGCGAGCCACAGACGGGCGACGGACTCGTCGTTCCAGACAGTCGCACCGTTCATGGCCACACCACCGACTGCAGCGGTGACTTCCGGAGCATGGTCGGCCGGAACCACGAATATGAATCGCGTGTCGCCAGTGCCGAACTCGCCGACCGTCCGTTCCACTGCCTCCAGAGCCGCGACGCTCACCATGGGCAGGGCGATCACGATCGTGACCCCGCGGAACTCCTCGACGAAGAAGTCGCGCTCGGCAACAGGCACCCCGCTGGACGTCAGCTCTACCGCCGCCTCGCGCGGGACCGCTGGTCGCGGCCGCAATTTCCGGGGGTTGGCGCGCAGATCGTGGTTCGTCATGGTGGGTCCCAGTGTGGACTGTCGACTCACACCCCGCAACGTCCGAATCAGTAGGTGTAGTTGATATCTCGGGAGAACGTGAATCCGCCCGTGGGTGCGGTACACCCGATTATGTCGTCGGGCCCGGACCGGCACACCACGTCCTCGACCGACAGCACCTGGCCGAACTCGAGTATTGGGGCGTTCGCATCCACGTAGATGCCCTGTGTCGTGCACATGCTTTCCGAGCCCGCCGCGGTTACGCGAACAGCGACCTTGTCGTTCTCTGCGTTCGAGCATTGCGGTCCGTCGAAATGATTTCTGCCGTCCACGGCCTGACATCCCACTCGCCCCTCGGGCCCGTCGGCGTCCCAGATGCCGCAGTGAATGTTGCCCGTCGGCGACGTGAAGTTGTATTTGTCACTCCCCGTCCGGAACGTCACGGGATCGACGTTGCCTGGTTCGTCTCCCGACGGCTGCAAGATCGCACCACCACCCGGCACCAGGTCCGCTGCTTCCTCCGGCGTTCGCGTCGGCGGAGCGACTGCCGATTCCTGTGGGGATTCGGCCTCGAGCCGAGTCGGCGGCTCGGCCACAACCGACGACTCGGTAGTCGTCCCCGCGGGCGACGTCGTCGTCTCAGCGGGCATACGCGTCGTGTCCGGCGCGGCACTGGTGTCCGAATCGCCACTCGCACAACCACCTAGGGCCAATCCGCACACAGCCGCGACCAGAACAACTGACTTCCGAGCAATTGTCACGTTTTCTCTTTTCTCTTTCGAGTCGACATGAAGACGTCACGGCTCTCGCCCGCCGGGAGCCGGTTCGGCGCTGTTCAGCGGGCCGGCACCTCGAAGGTGGTGCTAGGTGTATGCGCGGCACTCGTTCTGAAGGTGACCGTGAGCGGACCCTCCCCTGTCTCGATGTCCACGTAAGGGTTTGCCACATTGGGGCCCTGGAACCGCCAGCTCGCCACCCGCTGCTCGGCGGTTCCACTGAGTCCGGTGTCGTGGTTACGCCAATCCGCATAGATGCTCAGATAGCACTCGTAGTCGGCTGATCCTGCCCATGCCGGGCTGTACAGGTGGGTGGTGAAATTCGCACGAATCTCGTTGGGCGCGTAGCCGCTCTGGACATTCACATCGACGGTACCGCCGAGACATTGGGGAACCTCGGCGAGCGTGTAAATCCGTTGTTGCGGCGAGAAGTATCTCTCCTGGGCACCGGCTTGCGCGGCGCTGGTACCGATCACGGCTGTGAGCGCGCTGGCGAGGACGAGTGAACGAGTGACGACCGGATGCTTCTTCATGACCCTCCATGGATGTGCGCGGTGTACTTTCAGGAGTCAACGTAACACTTGCCTAGACGGAAAGTGTTAGAGTTGCCAACATGGAAAGCAATCAGTCGCCGGACGACGTGCGCGATCTGCTGGGTGCGCTCCACGCCGATCGCGTCTGCCTCGCAGATCGTCTCGCTGCACCGTCCTGGTTCTACCCGGTCTTCGCCGCCGTGACCGCTCTGCACATAGGAACGCCGGTATTGCCGGACAGCAACGTGGGTGCCGCATTCGCCGCCCTCCCGGTGGCAGCAGCCGCGACATTGGCTCTGCTCTACCCCCGGATATCCGGGGTGCGACCGGCGGCAGTAGGCATGGTGGGATGGGGTGTTCTCATCGGGCTCCTGGTGAGTGTGCTCGGCTTGTTGAGCGTGTCCTACGGTGTGGTGGCGTCGCGGTCTGCGTGGTGGGTACTTCTGCCGCAGGCCGTGTGCTTTGTCGTCGTGCTGTTCGGCGGTCGTCTGTTCGACGGCGTGTACCGAACCCATCTGCACGCTGGAGGCATCCGGCAGCTCACCGGCCGCCGGTCCAGGAGTAACTGATCGTGACCGAAGATCCCGGTGTCGGACCGAAATTCGATTCCGTCATCCATGCTCCAATCCGCTTGCGCGTCTGCGGAATTCTGCGGCGAATCGACGAAATCGACTTCGCGGTCATACGCGACACACTCGAGATCAGCGACGCGTCGCTGTCGAAACATCTCAAAGCGCTCTCCGACGCGGGCTACGTCTCGATGAAGAAGACTGCGTCGCTGTCACGTTCGGACTCGAGGAGAGTGACGTGGGTGAAGCTGACAGGTGCCGGACGGGAAGCGTTCGATTCTCATATCGCCGAGCTTCTTGTCATCGCCCACGGCCACCCGGAACCATCGCCGTCGCGACCACCCCTCGTGACGTGGAGTCCGACCTTCGGTGCCACCCCCGAATTGGGCTGAACTGCATGTCACCGGGTGCAATTTCCACCACCCAGCATCCGAACGAACCGCCGCTGGTACCGTCGACGCCGAGCCTGAATCCGATCACCGCCATCGGCGACGACAGACTGCCCGTTGTCCGACCGGCACAGCCATCAGCTGGGGTCGGCCGCACAACGACGAATCGCCCCACTCCCCTGCACTCTGTGCTCACGTCGATCGGCTGACCGTGATCATCAACGGCGACAACCACTTCGGGGACGAGGTCGCACATCCATTCGTCGCTCGCATTCGTGTCGGGCAGCGTTCGTGCCGAACAGCGGACGGTCGTGCGGTGCTCGGGGTTGTTCGGATCGACAGTGATCGGCGTCGAACAGACGTACAAGGTGTGCGGTGAACGGCGCGACGACCTGCCTGGCTTACGACAAGTCCTGGCCGACAGATTCGAGCAGGTAGAGGTCACGATGGTGGGAAATGTGGCGTTCTTCGTCGCTCGACATCCCATCGAGGCACGACAACGGACAGACTGATACCCGGCGCGGACTGTTCGGGCACACTGACCACGAACGACGAATAACATGGACCCGGAGCCGCACGTATCCCGGCCCACACGGATCGGAGGGCCGATGTTCGATCTCCCGGGCGATCCGGTGAGTCTTCGATCCTTCCTGGAACGCTCCCCTGATTTCGTTGCGCTGTCCGATTTCACGGGGAAGATTCTGTACATCAATCCGGCGGGTTCGGAGCTGATCGGGGTCACGGACGTGGCCGATATCGGCCAGCTGTCGGCTTTGGATCTGCTGACTTCCAACGGACTCGATCTCACCGACGACATCGCCGCCGGTCTGCTCTCCGAAGGCAAGTGGGAGGGCTACTGCGAGCTGCGCCATCACGTGACCGGTACCGGCATGCCGGTCGTGGTGTCTTCCTATGTGATCAGTCGTGACGACGGTGGCCCCGACGTGGTCGTATCCACCATCAGGCACCGACACACGGTGGAACAGCGCAGTGCCAGGATGGCGGCCGACGCGGTGATCGCCGGTCGTCACGCGCTGGAGCAGAAGGCTCTCGCCGATCTGAGCCGATTCGCCGTCATCGCCGAGCTACCCAGGTTGCTCACCGCAGCAACCGACACGGCCGCCACCTTGATCGGCGTGGGCAACTCCGCCATCGCCCATCTCGAGCACCCGACCGATCCGTACTTGACCATGGACGCGGCCAGCGGTGCACTCGGCTTGCGTCAGAACGTTCCGTCCGGGAACGGTTCGTTGGTGGGATTCGTCCTGACGCTCTCGGAGCCTGTCGTGTGCAACGACAGTCACGCCGAGAAGCGTTTCCGTACCGACACGATGCTCTCTCTCGGCCTCCGCAGCGGCGTCGGAGTCCCCATCTTCACCGCCGCCGGAAAAGCATGGGGAGTTCTTTCCATCCACAGCGCCGAGGCCCGCCTCTATCGTGACGAAGAAGTGTCGTTTCTCAGTTCGGTGGCCGGCATCGTATCCGCGGCGATCCGACGGATCGACCTCGAACTCCAACTGCGACGACGTAGCACGCACGACGCCCTGACCGGTCTGCCGAACCGTACCCTCGCGTACGAGGTCATAGATTCGGCGTTGGACCGCGCCAGACAACAGTCAGGCACCGTAGCACTGCTTCTACTCGACATCGACGACTTCAAGATCATCAACGACAGCCTGGGACACGACGCCGGGGACAGAGCGTTGGTCAAGTTCGTCGAACGGCTCGCCTCGGCCATCAGAGACGCCGACACCATCGCGCGCCTGGGCGGAGACGAATTCTTGATCGTCTGCGAAGGCGTCGACAGCGTTGCTCACGCGGAGGAACTCGCTCGAAACATCTCGAGTTCCATCGCCGTTCCTTTCTCCGCCGAAGACGTGCCCATCCCCTTGAGCGCCAGCATCGGTATCGCGGTGTCCGAACCTGATTCGAGTCGGCACGAGCTTATCCACCGCGCCGACTTGGCCATGTACCGCGCAAAAGACAGTGGTACCGGTGGGCACGCAGTGTTCGATCCCACCGATCTCTACGATGCGGATCGCATCAGGTCGCTGTCGATCGATCTCCGAGCGGCGCTGCTCGCCGATGAACTCACTCTCGCCTACCAACCGTTGGTGGACATCGCCACCCGGAAGATCGTTGCCGTGGAGGCGCTCGCCCGCTGGAATCACCGCGAACTCGGGCCCATCGAACCGAGCGAGTTCGTCGGAGTCGCCGAAAGAACTGGTCTTGCAACTCCTTTGGGCGCGTGGGCGCTGCGTACTGCATGCACCGCCGCGGCGCGGTGGCGAACGTTCTCCGACATCGTGGTCCGCGTCAACGTCAGCGCGCTTCAACTCCGCGATCCCGATTTTCCCACCGAGGTCGCCTCGGTACTGGAAGAGACGGGACTGCCTGCCTTCGCTCTCGGCCTCGAGGTGACCGAAACCGTGTGGGTCGCCGACACCGAACGGGTCGCCGACACCGTCTCCGCCCTGCACGCCATGGGGGTGGCTCTCTTGCTCGACGATATGGGCAAAGGCCACAGCTCCATGTCGTATCTCGACCGCTACCCCATGTTCGAGTGCTTCAAGATCGACAAGTCGTACATAGCCCGGCTGCCGGCCCCTCGGGCACGTGCGATCGTCTCGGCAATCGTCTCGCTCGCCCGCGCATTCGACGTCACCGTCGTCGGCGAGGGAGTCGAAACCGAGGAGCAACTCGACGCACTGGCCGCCACCGGCTGCGACTTCGCGCAGGGATACCTCTTGGGTCGGCCGGTCGGTGCCGGAGCCATCGCCGATCTGCTTCTCGGCGATCGATGAACCCCCACCACGAGGGCAAGTTCGTGGGCCGCGCACCTGTGGCCTGATCCTGACTTCGAATCATTCGATGCACAGCCGGTTTCGTCGGCATTGGTGTCTGGGGACTGGATCGAAAGGGACCGTTACTTCCTGGCCCCTTTCAATGTATAGCGCACCCAGGGGCTTGCGGCAAGACCCCGTACAGGGCTCAGAATTGCACGCTGCAGCCACGTAGCAATCGATCGGAGTCCTGTGAAACATGCGTACCCGAGTGTTTTCGACCTACCCGACAATCTCGCGCGCAAGCGTGACTCGGCATTGATCGGCCAAGACGAGCAACACTTTTCAGCTATTCGCTCGAGTATCGAGAAGTCTCGTCTCGACACGTCGGCACGGCTGGAGGCAGCACAGAAGTCGTCGGGCCGAATGGGCCGAGAAGTGATGGAACGCGACTTCGAGATACACCGCTTGGGCGGCCGCCTCCGTTCACTGCGTCGGTACGGAGTCGATCTGTGCCTGGGTCGCGTCGTGACCACCGACGCGGACGAGCCGGTATACATCGGACGACTCGGACTGCTGGGAACCGCGGGCGAGCAACTCCTCGTCGACTGGCGCTCCCCCGCAGCCGAACCGTTCTTCGGTGCTACTCACGCCAATCCCATGGGGCTGCGAAGTCGTCGTCGATACAGGTGGACGAACGGCACCATCACCGACTACTGGGACGAGGTGTTCGATCTGACCGGACCGATCTCCGATGCTGCGCTGGACGATCAGTCCGCCTTCATCGCCAGTCTGGGTGCGGCGCGTTCACCTCGGATGCGCGACGTGCTGGGCACCGTCCAGGCAGATCAGGATGCGATCATTCGGTCGGACGCCCGCGGCGCGCTGGTCGTCGACGGTGGTCCTGGAACCGGGAAAACCGTCGTCGCCCTGCATCGCACCGCGTATCTGCTGTACACGGAGACGCGTCTCGGACACAGCCGCGGCGGCGTGCTGTTCGTCGGCCCACACGAGCCGTACCTCGCTTACGTTTCCGACGTCCTACCGAGTCTGGGCGAGGACGGTGTGCAGACCTGTACTCTTCGAGATCTCGTCGCCGAAGGAACGAACGCGATCGACGAGACGAATCCTTCTGTCGCGCAATTGAAGGCGACCGAGAGCATGAGCGTGGCGATCGAAGCGGGCGTTGCGTTCTACGAGCAGCCACCGACTCGGACCATGATCGTGGAGACCGAATGGGCCGATCTGACATTGACTGCGGCCGATTGGGCCGAGGCCTTCGAGGCACCCGACCCCGGCACTCCACACAACGAGGCTCGTGAACAGGTTTGGGAATTGCTGCTGACGATTCTGATGGACCGCTACGACGGCGACGAGGCCCCGACCGACATACGAAAGTCACTGCAGAACAACGAGTCTCTGCGCGCGGAGCTGGAACGATCCTGGACGATCATCGATGCTCCCGACCTCGTCGCAGACCTGTGGAGCGTGCCGGCGTACCTTCGTTCGTGCGCACCATGGCTCGCCCCCGAGGACGTCCGCGCACTACAACGACCCGATCCGACGCGATGGACGGTGGCCGATCTCCCGCTGCTCGACGCCGCACGAATGCGGCTGGGAGATCCTGAACATGCACGGCGCATTCGGCGTCGGGAGCTGGCAGCTGTACACGAGCGCGCGCGAATGGACCGCGTCGTCGATGAACTCATGGCCGCCGACGACGACGAGATGATGGCTGCGCAGTTGCGGCAGGATGGGATTCGCGATGCGCTCGTCGATTCGGCGGGCTTCGAGGAGATCCCGTCGGATCCGTTGTCGGGGCCGTTCGCACACATCGTCGTCGACGAGGCGCAAGAATTGACCGACGCCCAGTGGCAGATGGTCCTGCGCCGGTGCCCGTCGGGCAGCATCACCATCGTCGGAGACCGCGCGCAAGCGCGTCTGGGATTCGCCGAGTCCTGGCGCGAACGACTTCGACGGGTCGGACTCGACCGGGTCAGGATTGCCACCCTCGGCGTCAATTACCGCACCCCGCAGGAAGTCATGGCCGAAGCCGAGCCGGTGATCCGCGCGGCGCTGCCGGACGCGAATGTCCCGGTCTCCATCCGCAGTACCGGAGTGCCCGTCGAGTACGGAGACACGGCAGAGCTGGCGTCGATACTCGATCGCTGGCTGGAGTCGAACAACGACGGAATCGCCTGCGTCATCGGCGATCCCACGTTTGTCCCGTCGGAGCGCATCCGCTCGCTGACACCACAGTCGTCGAAGGGCCTCGAATTCGACCTGGTCGTACTCATCGACCCGGATTCGTTCGGCTCAGGAACAGCCGGTGCCGTCGACAGGTACGTGGCCATGACACGAGCGACCGGACATCTGGTCGTTCTGACCACTCAGCGCTAGGCCGCACCGAGGACGCCCAGCACGGCATGAATTGCCGGGCTGGCATCAGCGCTGCGCCGCCACGCGGCCTGCACCTCACGAGCGGGAGCGCGCTCGAGCGGAACCGCGACTAGACCGGCACCGAGCACCGGACGCGCGAGGCGAGGAACGAGAGCGAGCACGTCGTCCGCTTCGACCAGCGCGAGTTGCGTGGAGAAATCATCGACGAGATGGCGAACATCGATCTCGGCGGATGTCTCGGCGAACAGCCGCCGAAACCACTGGTGACAGACCGTCCCGGCCGGGCTCGTCACCCACGGGTACCGGGCGAGTTCCGCATGGGTCAACGCGGTCTCGCGTCGGGCGAGAGGGTGGGTTCGCTTCATGATCACGTCGCCGAAGTCCAGGTGAATCGGTTGGCGAACGACCGAGGGAGGAGCGGGTGCCGATACCCCGTCTGCATCGTGCACCAGCGCCAAATCTGCGGTCCCGGCATAGACGCTGTGCAGTGCACGATCCGGATCCTCCTCGCTGATGTGCACCGTCAGATCGGGATACCGTCGGTCCAGCTCGATCAGCGCGGGAGCCACCAATCCACGCACCGCGGTCGAGAAGCCGACCAACCGAACGACCCCACGAGCGACGCCCCCGTCGGCGGATCGAGCGGCCTCGACGCAGCGTTCCAGAGCGTCGAACACCTCCCCCGCGGACTCGACCACCGCCCGACCTGCGGGGGTGAGCACCACGCCTCTGCCTGCCTGTGCCAGTACCGGGGTGCCGATCTGCCGTTCGAGTCGTTTGATCTGCTGGGAGATCGCCGAGGAGGTGTAGCCGAGCTCGTCGGCGGCCCGCGCAAGAGTGCCGAGTGCAGCCACAGCGCGCAGTGCGTGCAGGGCGCTGGTATCGATCATGAAGGAACAGTACGCAGTAATGCCGAAAATGCATCGCTGGACCTCAGGTATCGAGCGGTCCACACTCGGACCATGAACACCAATCGGTCGCTCGCCTCGACGATCTTCGGTACGAACCTCGTCGCCATGGCGACCCCGATGCACCCCGATGGTTCACTCGACCGAGCCGGCGTCGATGCCCTTCTCACGCACCTGTCGGCGAGACGATGCGATGGCGTGGTCATCGCCGGAACAACAGGCGAGGCACCGACCTTGACGGGCCACGAGACCTCGCAGCTGATCGCTTGCGCCTGCAGGCATCGCGATCACGCTCTTCGCGTGATCGCTGGAGTGGGCACCAACGACACCTCCACGGGGATGGAGATGGCTCGGTCCGCAGCAGCAGCCGGTGCCGACGCACTGCTGATCACCGCTCCCTACTATTCGCGCCCCACCCAGGCCGGCATCGCGGAACACATCGTCGCCATCGCCGAAGCAGGTGGGCTACCCGTCATGGTGTACGACGTCCCGGCGCGCACAGGTGTGGCGATCGAGGCGTCGACGCTCGTCGAGCTCTCTCACCACCCGCTCATCGGTGCTGTCAAGGATGCCAAGGGTGATCTGTACGAGGCAATGACCGTCATGTCCTCGACGGACCTCGCCTACTACTGCGGAATCGACGAACTCGCACTGCCCTACCTCGCCTCCGGTGCAACAGGTTTGGTCAGCGTCACCGGAAACGTCGTGGCAGACCGCTATGCCGAGCTGATCGCGGCGATCCGCGTCGGCGACCTGGACCGAGCGAACGCAGTACAGCGATCGCTCCTGCCGTTGACCGACGCCGTCATGCGCACGACGCAGGGGGCCATCATGGCCAAGGCCGCGCTCGCCAGGATCGGCGTCATCTCCGACGC
The DNA here is from genome assembly GCF_002258565.1 of Rhodococcus sp. 05-2254-6. Lineage (NCBI taxonomy): Bacteria > Bacillati > Actinomycetota > Actinomycetes > Mycobacteriales > Nocardiaceae > Rhodococcus > Rhodococcus sp. 05-2254-6. The sequence continues at coordinate 19,338 of NZ_NOZF01000139.1, read as the reverse complement.
GACCGTGCGACGCCCACTTCTCGCATCCTCGGCCGCCGACCTGAGCCGACTCGACGCGGCCCTGTCCGCCACCGGATTCGATCAGGAATCGAGAAGCGAGCAGGTTTCGGTACGACTAGCGTGACTGCTCATGGCGACGAAGAAGGTCTCGGAGGGCTCGGCACGGCATGCTGCCGACAGTCACGATTCGATTCGTGTTCAGGGGGCGCGGCAGAACAATCTCCAGGACATCGATGTGGAGCTGCCCAAGCGGCGACTGACCGTGTTCACCGGGGTCTCCGGCTCCGGAAAGAGCTCGCTGGTCTTCAGTACGATTGCGGCCGAATCGCAACGCATGATCAACGAGACCTACAGTGCCTTAGTACAAGGATTCATGCCCACGCTCGGCCGCCCGGATGTCGACGTCATGGACGGACTCACCACGGCCATCATCGTCGATCAACAGCGCATGGGCGCCAATCCTCACTCCACCGTCGGCACCGCAACCGATGCGAACGCCATGCTGCGGATTCTGTTCAGCCGAATCGGAAAGCCGTACATCGGCTCTGCACAGGCCTTTTCGTTCAATGTCGCGTCGGTGTCCGGCGCAGGCGCGTACAAGGTGGACAAGGGCGGCAGGCAGACCACAGAGAAGAAGTCCTTCACCGTGACCGGTGGCATGTGCCCACGCTGTGAGGGCAGAGGCTCCGTCAGCGACTTCGATCTCACCGCTCTCTACGACGCGAGCAAGTCGCTCAACGAGAGCGCCATCACGATCCCCGGCTACAGCATGGAGGGCTGGTACGGCCGAATATTCCGCGGCTGCGGGTATTTCGACCCGGACAAGCCCATCTCGAAGTACACCAAGAAGGAACTCGACGACCTGCTCTATCGCGAACCGACGAAGATCAAGGTCGACGGAATCAATCTGACCTACTCGGGGCTCGTGCCGCAGATTCAGAAGTCGTTCCTGTCCAAGGACGTCGACGCCATGCAGCCCCACATCCGCGCCTTCGTCGAACGCGCGATCACCTTCACCACCTGCCCGGACTGCCTCGGAACCAGGCTCAACGAAGGTGCTCGGTCGTCGAAGATCAAGGGCATCAACATCGCCGACGCATGTTCGATGCAGATCAGCGACCTGGCGAAGTGGGTGAGCGGCCTGAAGGAACCGTCGGTGGCACCACTGCTGACCACACTGGGCGAGACTCTCGACTCGTTCGTCGAGATCGGGCTCGGCTACCTGAGCCTGGATCGTCCGTCGGGAACGTTGTCCGGTGGAGAGGCTCAGCGCACCAAGATGATTCGCCACCTCGGATCCTCGTTGACCGACGTGACATACGTGTTCGACGAGCCGACCACCGGTCTGCATCCCCACGACATCGAGCGGATGAACAACCTGCTGCTTCAGTTGCGCGACAAGGGAAACACCGTACTCGTGGTCGAGCACAAGCCCGAGACGATCTCCATCGCAGACCACGTCGTCGATCTGGGTCCCGGTGCGGGAAGCGCGGGCGGGCACGTCTGTTTCGAGGGCACCGTCGACGGATTGCGGCAGAGCGACACCGTCACCGGTCGGCATTTCGACGATCGGGCATCACTGAAGGAATCGGTGCGCGAGTTCTCCGAAGTACTCGAAATCCGCGGCGCGGACTCCCACAATCTGCGCGACGTGGACGTCGACGTTCCACTCGGAGTACTGGTCGTCGTCACCGGCGTCGCAGGCTCGGGCAAGAGTTCGCTCGTTCACGGATCACTTTCCGGGACAGACGATGTGGTGTCGGTCGATCAGGGGGCGATCCGTGGCTCGCGGCGAAGCAACCCCGCGACGTACACCGGGTTGCTCGAACCGATCCGCAAGGCGTTCGCCAAGGAGAACGCCGTCAAACCCGCATTGTTCAGCTCGAACTCCGAAGGCGCGTGCCCGACGTGCAACGGCGCTGGCGTCCTCTACAGCGACCTCGCGATGATGGCCGGGGTGGCCACGGTGTGCGAGGAGTGCGAGGGCAAGCGATTCCAGGCATCGGTACTCGAGTACCACTACGGCGGGCGCAACATCGACGAGGTGTTGTCGATGTCGGTCGCCGAGGCCGAGGAGTTCTTCTCCGACGGGCCGGCAAAACTGCTCCCGGCACACAGGATTCTGCAACGATTGAACGACGTCGGACTGGGCTACCTGAAGATCGGCCAGCCGTTGACCACGCTGTCGGGTGGAGAACGCCAACGCCTCAAGCTGGCGACGCACATGGCCGACAAGGGCGGGATCTACGTGCTGGACGAGCCCACCACTGGATTGCACCTCGCCGATGTCGACAAGCTCCTCGGGCTGTTGGACCGGCTGGTCGATTCGGGCAAGTCCGTGATCGTCATCGAGCATCATCAGGCCGTCATGGCCCACGCCGATTGGATCATCGATCTCGGCCCCGGTGCCGGGCACGACGGCGGACTGGTCGTGTTCGAGGGCACGCCGTCCGACCTGGTGGCGGACGGTTCGACCCTGACGGGCAAGCACTTGGCCACGTATGTCGGGAGTTGACGTGCAACCGAACACGAAAACAAGGGAGATGCCGTGACCATCCTGCCCGACCGGACCGCAACCGCACTGGTGATCGTCGACGTGCAGAACGACGTGATGGTGGGCGTGCACGAGCGAGAACGCGTGGTCGAGAACATCGTCAGGCTGGTGACGCGCGCACGGCAGACGGGTACTCCGGTGATCTGGGTGCAGCATTCCTCGGAGAAGGAGCTGGCCATCGGAACGGAAGGTTGGGAACTCCTCGAGGAGTTGCCGATGGATCCGCGCGATCCGATCGTCCACAAGAAGCACGGCGATGCCTTCGAGGACACCGGTCTCGAAGCCGAGCTCGCCGCCTCCGGTGTAGGGCATGTTGTCATCGCCGGAGCGCACACGGATTTCTGCATCAGGTCCACGCTGCACGGTGCCCTCGTCCGCGGATACGACGTGACGCTGGTGAGCGACGCACACACTGCCGAGGATCTGACCGAGTGGGGCGCGCCGCCACCTGCGCAGGTCATCGCGCACACGAATATGTACTGGGGCAACCAGACCGCTCCCGGCCGGACCGCCGAGGCCGTCGTCACCGAGAAGGTCACCTTCGACTGACCGATATCCTGGACCCTCCATGGTGACCTTGCTGCTTGCGCTTGTCGGATTTGCACTACTCGATTCACTCGACGTGCTGCTGATCGGCGTGACCGCTGCCATCGCTGTGCATTCGAGAACCACCCGCCGGTCTCCTTTCCGAGCCGGGCTGGCGTTCGTCGGCGGAGTGTTCACGGCCACGACCACGTTCGGCATCCTCACCGTTCTCGGCATCGACTTCTTCACCGATCTGTTCGACATCACCAGCACTGCCACGCTCCGGTATCGCACGGAACTGGTTGTGGGGCTGGTGCTGATCGGTCTCGGTGCACTGCGCACCACCGAACGTCGCCCGCCGGCGTGGGCAGCCCGAGCCGGCTCGAGCATTCCCGTCGTTGCCCTGACCGGACTGACGATCGGTCTGGTGCAGGGCCCGACGGCAGTGCCGTATCTCGCCGGGTTGACGATGCTCTCGACCTACGATCCCCGTCCGCCGTGGTGGCCGGCCATCGTCGTCGTGTACTGCCTGATCGGGCTGCTACCGCCCATCCTCGTTCTGATACTGGCTTCGAGGAAGAGTCGCCGTTCCCGGCGGGCGTTCACCGCGACCGTGCGGGCTCTGACGCGGTACGGCCCGCCGACGGTCCGCGTCATCTTCGTCGTACTCGGTGTCGCACTCGTCGCCGACGCGCTCGTTCATGCCCGAGACCTCCTGTAGGTCGTCGCCGTAAGCTTCTGCGCATGGCACTCGATCATGGCGATCCCGGTGACGCCCCGTCCGTTCCCCCTCCCCTGGCCCCCGTCGTCGAGGACCGTCGGCCGTCCGCGGCCGAGGAAGCACGCACGATCGCTGCGTCCACCAACACCGCAACTCTTGCGAGCCTGACCGCGGACGGCGATCCCTGGGCTTCGTTCGTCACGTACGGATTGCTCGACGGCGCTCCGGTTCTGTGTGTCTCGCGAATGGCCGAACATGGACGCAATCTCACCGGCGATCAACGGATGAGCCTGTCGATCGTGGCACCGCAATCGCAGACCGATCCGCTGGCGTCGGGCCGAATCACGCTGGCAGGTGTGGTCGAGCGGCCGGAGGACGACGAGCTGGCCGCAGCACGCGCGGCGCACCTCGACGGCGTACCGGCGGCGAAGTACTACCTCGACTACAGCGACTTCACGCTCTGGGTCATGCGCGTGCATCGGGTCCGGTGGGTCGGCGGATACGGCCGGATGGATTCGGCAACTGCCGAAGCGTATTCCCAGGCCGCGCCCGATCCGGTGTCGCCGACCTCCGCGTACGCGGTCGAGCACTTGAACGCCGACCATTCGAGTTCGCTGACTGCGATGGCCCGCGAACTGGGCGGCTTTCCCGATGCGACGTCCGCGGAGTGCACGGCAGCGGACCGCTACGGACTGGATCTGAAGGTGCTCACGCCGCGCGGAATCGCGTACACCAGGGTCGGTTATGCAACTCCGATCGACTCGGCTGCCGAACTGCGAGCCGCGACCGTGGAACTGGCGAAGCGCGCAGCAGCCGGCCGATAGGTGTGCGCTGCCACCACAGACACGACGACCTTGTCGAGACGTCGCGATCGATGGCGACTACCGTTGACCTCACACCGCAATCGTTAGGGAGCAGGTAATGAGCATCCAACCGCTCGAATCGAAGCGTCACCGCGTCGTCGTCATCGGTTCCGGGTTCGGAGGTCTGTTCGGCGTCAAGGCGCTCAAGAAAGCCGACGTCGACATCACCCTCGTCGCCAAGACGACACACCACCTTTTCCAGCCTCTCCTCTATCAGGTCGCGACAGGCATTCTGTCCGTCGGCGAGATCGCTCCCACCACCCGCGTCATTCTGCGCAAGCAGAAGAACGCCGAGGTGCTGCTCGGAGACGTGCTGAACATCGATCTCGAGGCCAAGACGGTCACGTCCAAGCTCCTCGAACGCATCACCGTCACTCCGTTCGACAGCCTGATCGTCGCTGCAGGCGCACAGCAGTCCTACTTCGGCAACGACCACTTCGCCGAGTTCGCGCCCGGCATGAAGACCATCGACGATGCACTCGAACTGCGCGGACGCATCCTCGGTGCATTCGAGCAGGCCGAACTCTCCGACGATCAGGAGGAGAAGGACCGCCTAATGACCTTCGTGGTCGTCGGCGCGGGTCCCACCGGCGTCGAGCTCGCCGGGCAGATCGCCGAGCTCGCCGATCGCACCCTCGACGGAGCATTCCGCAACATCGATCCGCGTGACGCCCGCGTCATCCTGCTCGACGCCGCTCCGGCCGTGCTGCCGCCGATGGGTGAGAAGCTCGGCCGCAAGGCTGCCGAGCGGCTCGAGAAGCTCGGCGTGGAAATCCAGCTCAACGCGATGGTCACCGACGTCGACAACGACGGCCTGACAGTCAAGGAGAAGGACGGCACGACGCGTCGCATCGAGGCGCAGTGCAAGGTCTGGTCCGCAGGCGTGCAGGGCAGCCCACTCGGCAAGCAGCTCGCCGACCAGTCCGGATCCGAGACCGATCGCGCCGGACGCGTGCTGGTCGAACCGGACCTCACCGTCAAGGGTCACCCGAACGTGTTCGTGGTCGGCGACCTGATGTCGGTCAAGGACGTTCCGGGCATGGCGCAGGGTGCCATTCAGGGAGCGACCTACGCTGCCAAGCTGATCAAGGCGTCGGTCAAGGGCCAGGACGATCCCGCCCAGCGGGCCCCGTTCAAGTACTTCGACAAGGGTTCGATGGCGACGGTGTCGCGATTCAACGCCGTCGCCAAGGTCGGCAAGCTCGAGTTCGGTGGATTCATCGCCTGGCTCATGTGGCTCGCTCTGCACCTGTACTACCTCGTGGGCTACCGCAGCCGCATCACGACCGTCATCTCGTGGTTCGTGACGTTCCTCGGCAAGGGGCGCGCGCAGATGGCGTCGACCGAACAGCAGGTGTTCGCGCGATTGGCCATCGAGCAACTCAACTCCCTCGAACGTGCGGGTGCCGTCAACACGGACGCAGCCGATCAGGAGCAGGAACGCGAGAAGGCCGCAGGCTGATCAGCAGCTGACCCGCCGCTGCGACTACGACGCACGGGCCGACGACATACCGTCGGCCCGTGCGTCGTTCGTTTGTCGGGGCTGTCTCAGCCGAGCGAATCGATGGGCTGTAGACGACGCCCCACCGACGTACTCAGCGAACCGCCTCCGGCCAGCGCCAGCCGGACGGAACCGTCGGCCAGATCGACCTCGGACGCCCGGGTATCGGGATACCTCAGCGTGCTGGACATCGACAGCGGTGCCGACAATGCGTCGTGCGCAACAGATCCCGCGCCCAGTTCCACTCGATGGCGCAGCAGCGGGCTGCCTCCGACGTCGCATCGCATCGCACTGCTCCACTGTCCCGACGCTTCCTCGAAACGGCCGATCTGCGTCCGCTCTCGCAACCACAACGTCGAATCCTGTTCCAGCACAACGGTGTTGATCACCGAGTGCGAGGCGTCGGAGACGACGACCATCGGTTCCGGGTCGAAGACCAGCGACGCACCTGCACCGACCTCGAAATGCCACTTCGCCGACGAGTGACGGTGCAGCCCACCGGGCATCGCCAACGACGCCGCGACACTGCGCACCTCCAGGTGCGCGCCGGCCGCCACCGAAATTCTGACCACGATGGTGTCACCGCCGAGAGGCGTTGCCGCCGTTCCGATCAGGTGAACTGTGTCCAGTCCCGTCTGTCGGCCGGCGAGTCCACCCACCGAGGTGATGCGTGGGCTCCGGCTGCGGCTCGCCTCGATGCAGAGCTCTGTGTGCATCGACGCTCAGTGTGTGTGGGCGTGCGCGTCGGTGTCGGCGATCACCTTCAGCTGCTCCCGCACCCACTCGAGCACCATGGTCGCGGCCGGATCGTCGGTGAGGGAGATCAGCGCAGTCGGGCGCCCCTCGCGTACCTGAGCCGCGTCCCGTTCCATGACACCGAGATCGGCTCCGACGTACGGAGCGAGATCGGTCTTGTTCACGACCAGCAGGTCGGAGAACGTCACACCGGGACCGCCCTTACGCGGCACCTTGTCTCCCCCGGCAACGTCGACGACGAATATCTGTACGTCGATCAGACCTGACGAGAACGTCGCCGTCAGATTGTCGCCACCGGATTCCACGAGAATCAGATCCAGGGGTGGGTTGTTCTCGATCAGATCGTCGATGGCGTCGAGATTGGCCGTGATGTCGTCTCGGATCGCGGTGTGTGGGCAGCCACCGGTCTGCACCGCCGTGATGCGCTCGTCGGGCAACACGGCGTGCCGACGCAGGAAGTCCGCATCCTCGGTGGTGTAGATGTCGTTGGTGAGCACGGCGAGCGAAAGTTCGTCGCGCAGTTCGCGGCACAGTGCCGCCACCAACGCCGTCTTCCCGGAACCGACCGGTCCACCGATGCCGACGCGCAGCGCGTCACCTGCCACCCGTGCGCGCTTGGGCCGATCCAAACCGTGGTCGTGGGGCTCACCGTCGATCAGGTGCGGGGGCATGTCGAACTCCTTGTCGCTAGAGAAAAAATGGATCCGTACTCAGGATACGAACAACGGCCGATCGCGGACGGCGTGGGCTTCGGCGAACATGTCCAGCAACGGATCCGACAACTCCATCAGCTCCGGTAGGCACTCGCACACCGCCGCGGTCACGTCGTCGCAGAAGTCGCCCAACCGAATGGTGCACGCCGCGACCTCGGCAGGATCGAGCGCGAGCAGGCGCTGCGCGGCAATCGCCGACCCGGTCATGGTGATGTACACCTGGACGGCGGCCGTGTCGGCAACCGACAGGCCCGCCGCGAGTCCGACGTGTCCGGCGGCAACGGCCAGATGCGGCTTGCGGCCGATGGCCGCCCAATCATGATGCGGCCAGGCAGACTTGGCCAACCGAATCAATCCGCGACCCTGAGCACGGGAGGCGGACCTGGCAGCCGGGGACGGGGTTCGGGCGTCGGACTCGGCATCGGCCTCGTCCGTGCTCGACGACCCGTACACCAGCGATGCGGCAATGGACGCCGTCGTGGCCCCGGAGGTTCGGATACGGCGTCGCAGAAACGCTTCGAGTGTCGTGATGTCTCGAACGAAGCCCGAGGCGATGGCTTCTTCCACTCCACCGGAGTGCACGTGGCCACCGGTGGGCAGGCGTGAATCTGCAAGCGAGAGCAGCGTCGTCACCTGTAGTCGGGCATCGGGCATCAGAAGAGGAAGTATCGCTGCGCCATCGGCAGTTCGGTTGCCGGCTGCTCCGTCCACACGTCACCGTCGATACGAACGGTGAACGTGTCGGGATCCACCCGAATATCGGGCAGCGCGTCGTTGAGTGCCATATCCGACTTCCTGACACCGCGCACGTTCTTGACGGGAACCAACCGACGATCACAGTTCAGACGTCCGGCAAGTCCGTCCTCGATCGCCTGCGGAGCAACGAAATGCAGCGACGTCGCAGCAGCAGCCTTCGGCGATGCCCCGAACATCGGACGCGGTAGTTCGGGTTGCGGGGTCGGGATGGACGCGTTGGCATCGCCCATGGCAGCCCAGGCGATCATCCCGCCCTTGATGACCATGTGGGGACGGACCCCGAAGAACGCCGGGTCCCACAGCACCAGGTCGGCGAGTTTGCCCGGCTCGATCGAACCGATCTCGTCGTCGAGGCCGTGTGCGACGGCCGGGCAGATGGTGTACTTCGCGACGTAGCGCATCACTCGGTTGTTGTCGGCTCCGTTGTCACCGGCCAGAAAGCCGCGACGAGACTTCATCACGTGGGCCGTCTGCCAGGTGCGCAGAACCACCTCACCTATACGGCCCATCGCCTGAGCGTCGCTGCCGATCATCGAGATCGCACCCATGTCGTGCAGCAGATCCTCGGCCGCGATGGTCGACGGCCGAATTCGACTCTCGGCGAAGGCCAGATCCTCCGGAATCGATGGACTGAGGTGGTGGCACACCATCAGCATGTCGAGATGTTCGTCCAAAGTGTTGACGGTGTGCGGACGCGTCGGGTTGGTCGAGCTGGGGAGGACGTGTGGCTGCGCCGCCACGGTGATGATGTCGGGTGCGTGCCCGCCGCCCGCCCCCTCGGTGTGATAGGCGTGGATTCCGCGTCCCTTGATCGCACCGAGGGTGGTCTCGACGAATCCGGCCTCGTTGAGGGTGTCCGAGTGCAGTGCCGCCTGAACGCCGGCGTCCTCGCACACTCGCAGGCACGCGTCGATGGCGGCCGGGGTGGATCCCCAGTCCTCGTGCAGTTTGAATCCCGATGCGCCGGCGCGCAATTGCTCCCACATCGAGTCGGGATTGACAGTGTTGCCCTTGCCGAGGAGCACGATGTTCATCGGCCAGTCGTCCAGCGACTCGAGCATCCGGGACAGGTGCCAGGCGCCCGGGGTGACGGTGGTGGCCTTGCTGCCTTCGGCAGGGCCGGTACCGCCGGCGATGACGGTGGTGATGCCGCCGCCGAGAGCCTCCTCCTTGATCTGCGGGCAGATCAAGTGGACGTGACAGTCGATGCCGCCTGCCGTGACGATCTTCCCGTTGCCAGCGATGATCTCGGTGGACGGGCCGATGACGAGATCGGGATGCACCCCGGTCATCGTGTCGGGATTGCCTGCCTTGCCCAGTGCCACGATGCGTCCGTCGCGAATACCGAGATCGGCCTTGATGATTCCCCAGTAGTCGACGACGACGACCCCGGTGATCACGGTGTCGGGAGCACCGTCGGCGCGGGTTGCCCTGGACTGACCCATCGATTCCCGGATGACCTTGCCGCCGCCGAAGACGGCCTCCTCACCGGCGTTGCCGGGTCCACCACTGCGGTCCTCGGTGACCTCGATCAGAAGATCGGTGTCTGCCAAGCGGATTCGATCACCCGTGGTGGGGCCGAACAACTGGGCGTATCGACTGCGACTCATGCGCGCCATCAGCTGTCCAACTTTCCGGGAGGTGTCATGCTCAATCCGTGTACCTCGCGCGTGCCGCCGAGGGGCACGAGCCGAATCGTCTGTTCTATGCCGGGCTCGAAACGCACCGCCGTGCCCGCAGGGATGTCGAGGCGGCAGCCGTGCGCCCGTTCGCGGTCGAACTGCAGAGCTGCGTTCGACTGCGGGAAATGCACATGGCTGCCCACCTGTACCGGTCGATCTCCCGCGTTGACGACGGCCATGGAGATCACCTCGGCGCCGTCGTTGATCTCGATGTCGCCTGCGACGGTGATGATCTCGCCAGGAATCAGGTGACCGTCACCCCGCTTCGGAGAGATCGGCTCGTGCACCGTGATCAGTTTCGTGCCGTCCGGGAAGGTCGCTTCGACCATCACCTCGGGGAGCAACTCGGGCACACCGTCGATGACGTCGTCGGCCCCCAGAATCTCGCGACCCGAGGACATCAGGTCTGCGACCGACCGGCCGTCGCGGGCACCTTCGAGCAGGTGATCGGTGATGACCGCGATCGCCTCGGGGTGATTGAGTTTGAGGCCGCGTGCCTGACGACGCCGAGCGAGCTCGGCCGCGTAGCTGACGAGCAGTCGGTCCTGCTCGTGCGGAGACAACCGCATTGGAGTTCTCCGTCCCGATCGGTGATGGTGCCCGGCAATTCTGACACGCTTACGACCCGCCGGCAGCGGAGCGCGCCGACGCATCTCATCCGAGCAGCACGGTCACCGATCGATCGAGCAGTCCCCGCAGCACGTTTCGGTCGATGCCGGCAGCCACGTTCTGCAGCTCGGCGATGCCGAACGCGCCCGAATCCAGGCCACGCACCAGAACGCCTGCCAACGCCTGCGCTGTCGCCGGCTCGTCCATCACCTCACCACCCTGGCGGTCGAGGTAGCTGCCCAGCCGAGCAGCAGCGACCGGCATGGCCTGACGGAAGAAGCCGAATGTCGCCGACCACCGCGTCACCAGGTGGCCGGGATGCATGTCCCAGCCCTGATAAAAACCACGCTCGAGGGATCTGGTCACCAGCTCGAAATGTCGACGCGCCGATGCTGCCACCTGCGCGGAATCGCCCGTCGGCACCACCTGAGTCGAACCGTCGCACACCCATACCCCGGTTTGCGCCGCCGCCGCCAGCATGACGTTCTTCGCATGGTCCGCCACCGGATGGGCCAGTGACTGCTGCGCAGAGGTGATTCCGCAGGCGGCGCTGTAGTCGTAGGTCCCGTAGTGCAGGGCGGTACAGCGGCCGTCCGCCCTGGTGATCGCCTTCGCGAGGGTTGCCGTTCCGTCGGCCCCGATCACCGCCTGTGGGCTCTCGATCTGCAGCTCGAATCGAAGGGCGCGCTCGGGCAGGCCGTGCGCACGCTCGAGTTCCTCGCACAGGGCGACCACGGCGGCTACCTGCGAGGCGGCACGGAGCTTGGGTACGGTGAACACGAAGCCGTCGGGCACTCCCCCGGCGCCGTCCAGGACCAGCTCGAGGGTCCGAATCCCACGCCGACGCTCATGTGCGGCAAGCCCTTTGGCACGGATCCCGAGCCACGTCGGACCGGCCGGATCTTCGGCCAAAGTGGACAGAGCTGCCCCGACTGCGGTCGCGTGGCGGTCCTCGACGGCGTCGGATCGCCATCCGTAACCGTCCTCGAAATCGAATCTGAGGTCCTGGATGGGCGCACTTCCGAGTCGGTCGCGTACGAGAGGTAAGGCGTTCTGGGTGTCGAGTCCGGCGAACGCCTCGGGGTGGGCGTCCAGGATTGCCAGAGCGGCAGCACCCCATTCGGCGGGCACAGCCGCCGACGCATCCGAGGCCGATACGTAGACGGTGTGAGAGGGCTGGCCACCGACTCGGTCACCCGGATAATGCTGCGCGAGTTCGTCGTCGATGGGACCGAACAGTGATTCGAGGCGATCGAAGGCGTCGGCAGTCAGTGAAGTTGCGCCCGGCCGGATGGAAGAGTCGGCGCTGTCGCTGTGTCCCGTCATGGGCATCACTGTCCCAGATGCGCCGTGTTTTCGATATTCGCCAGCCGGACCTTGCCTTGAGCAACCAGGCGTCCACTCTCGTCCGTCATGTCGACCTGCCAGAGCTGCTGGGTGCGGCCCCGATGAATCGGATGTCCGTGCGCGGCCAGGGTTCCCGATCGAGTCGCGCGCAGGAAGTCGGTGTTGTTGTTGGTTCCGACCACGTGCCCCCGGGAGCCGAACCAGGCCGATCCGCCGATACTCGCCACCGACTCGACCACCGAGCACAAAACCCCACCGTGCATGATTCCGGCCGGCTGATGGAGCTGCGGAGTGACGGTCCATTCCGCGCGCACCTCATCGCCGGACACCTCGAGGTACCGCAGGCCCACGACCCCGTCGAATCCCCGTGCACACAATTCGGTGAGCTGTTCCGGCGTCATGGTGTCGAAGGAGGTCGCCCCCGTGGTGCCGTTCGAGTCCGTCATTGCTGTGCCTTCCGGTTGCGTCGAGAGGGTGGCCGACTCGGCAGTCGGCTCCCGTTCAGAGATACACGACGATGGACCCACAAAAATCGGTGGGCCTCTCGTTCGCGAAGAACGAGAGGCCCACCGTGGCAAGGACCGGGAGTCACTGCAGCCCTCAGGACTCCGGCGCGGTCCGTTGGTACGAAGTCAGCATAGGCAAACCTTAGTTACGACGCAAGGCCTTCACGATGCCCGCAGTCTCGCGCGGCCAGGAACGCCGACGCGTGACCGCACGGGTGCCCCGGCCGCGACCATGGCGTCGAGCAGATGTACCGACGATCGCTCGAGGATCTCGATGTTCCCGAAGCTGCGGCAGTGCAGGTCGCTACGGCTCTGATCCATGCCGTCGTCGGGCGCGTGGCCGCGCTGCTGGTGTTGGAGGCGCGAGCCTGGGATCCGGGCATCGACAATCTGTGGATCCACATGGACAGTGACGGCGGGATCGATGGGCAGTCCAGACCAACAGAGCCTGCTCGCACGGAAGTGTGACCGTGCCGGGCTCACCCGCGGCGGGATCCTCGGCTAGCACGCGCAGGATCGGCGATGTCACTCCTGCCCAATCGATCCCGCCGTCACTGTCCATGTGGATCCACAGATTGTCGATGCCCGGATCCCAGGCTCGCGCCTCCAACACCAGCAGCGCGGCCACGCGCCCGACGACGGCATGGATCAGAGCCGTAGCGACCTGCACTGCCGCAGCTTCGGGAACATCGAGATCCTCGAGCGATCGTCGGTACATCTGCTCGACGCGACCGTCGTCGAGACCCACCGCCAACTGCCACCAACGGCGCTTGCCCTCGTTCGCCATCGCTGCCACCGCGTACATCCGCGGGTAATCGGGGTTGAGTGCACGCAGGGTCGCACACGAGTCGGCCAACAGCGCCGCCCCGCCGGATCGACTCGAGAATCGATGCACATCGGCCCAACCCGTATACGACGCTGCTGCAACTGACACCTGATCGCTCCTCACTTTCCCGGCGGGTGCACGCGTCACACCCCTACCCACTCAAAGTAGGTTAGCCTAACCAGATCATAAAGCGGTCAGGCACCGCTACCCTTACCTCACCTCACGCGCCGAGGAAGGGTTCCGTAACCTAAACCGTGTCCCTTCGAAACAGCGAGGAGTCACGAGCACTGTGACAACAGCTCCGCTACTCGGCCCCCACGGCGCACGCCGGTCTTCCGACGAGCCGTACGGGACCGAGGACGTGCCCACCGGGCCGCCGCCGCGTAGCTCTCGCCTCGCTGCAGCCGCGATCGACGCACTGATCGTGCTGATCCCCCTGTTCGTCGGCTGGTCGATCGTCGACGCGCTTCGTGACGACAACGGTGGCGGCCAGGCGGACCGATTCGTGTTCGGCACCATCGCGGTGTGCGTCGCGGCGGCTCTGTTCGTCTGGAACCGCGGATACCGCGACGGCAACGAAGGCCAGAGCACCGGCAAGCGCTGGCTGGGGCTCACGCTGCGAGACACCTCGACCCACGGCCCCATCGGCGCACGCCGGGCTCTGCGTCGTCAGTTCGGGATCGACACGTCGTCGTCGGAAGTGGTCCGCGACAAGACCGCGGCAGCAGAAGGATTCGAGCCCGTTCCCAAGGACGGCTCGGTCGCCGCGATCCGAAGGCGCAGGTTGCTCGGCCTGGCAGTCCTGGTCGTCGCGCTCGTGGCGGGCATCCTCGCCAGCATCGCCATCGGCGCGCGGCCACTGACGTTCGCCGAAATCGCCCATGCGCTGCTGAATTCGACGGGCACCGACACCGACATCATCGTGCGCACGTTGCGGATCCCACGCACGGTGCTCGCACTGGTCGTCGGCATCGCACTCGGCATCGCAGGCGCTCTCATCCAGGGGCACACCCGTAACCCGTTGGCAGACGCCAGCCTGCTCGGCCTCAATTCCGGGGCGGCGTTCTTCGTCGTCATGGCCATCTATCTGTTTCGGTTCACCTCGCCGAGTCAGTACCTGTGGTTCGCGTTCGCCGGTTCGGCGGTGGCGAGCATCGTCGTCTTCGGACTGTCGTCGATCGGGTCGGGCAGATCGAGCCCGGTCAATCTCGCCCTGGCCGGAGCCGGCGTCGCATTCTTTCTCTCGGCGATGACCAACGCCGTCGTGTTGCTCGATCAGACCAGCTTGGACGGCTACCGCTTCTGGGTGGTCGGATCCGTTGCCGGACGCGGCCTCGACGTACTGTGGCAGGTCCTGCCGTTCCTGGTGATCGGCGTCCTCATCGCACTGGCGAGCACCCCCGGCCTGAACGTCATGAGCCTCGGCGAGGACGTCGCACGATCGCTCGGGACCAACATCGCGATCACCCGAACCGTCGGCATCCTCGCCATCACGCTGCTCACCGGTGCAGCGACCGCAGCATGCGGGCCCATCGCGTTCGTCGGCCTCGTCGTCCCGCACATCGCCCGCGCGGTGACCGGACCCGACTACCGCTGGCTCGTCCCGTACGCAGGCCTCATGGGCGGAGTGATGCTCATGATCGCCGACGTCATCGGCCGGGTCGTGGTGCGCCCGGGCGAGCTTCAGGTGGGCATCGTTCTGGCACTCATCGGAGCGCCGTTCTTCATCGCTCTCGTCCGACGCCGGAAGTTGGTCGGCCTGTGACCGCCGACCTGCAGTCCCCCACACCGACGCCCGGCGAAGGCGGCGTTCGCACCCGGCCTGCGTTCCGCCTCGGTCCGATCTCGATGGTTCGACGGCCACTGATGGTCCTGACGACCGTCCTACTGGCTGCGGCGCTGGTGCTGGTCATGTGCGTGAACATCGGCCGAGGCGACTTCCCGCTGTCGATCGTGCAGGTCCTCGACGTTCTGCTCGGCGGCGGTTCGAGGATCGAACGATTCATCGTGATGGACCTGCGGCTGCCCCGATCACTGACCGGGCTCCTGGTCGGGGCCGCTCTCGGTATATCCGGCGCGATCACGCAGTCGATCTCCCGCAACGCCCTCGCCAGCCCCGACATCCTGGGCATCACGGCCGGTTCCAGTGCCGCGGCCGTCGCGTTGATCGTGCTCGGCGGTGGCAGCAGCTTCAGCGGGCTGCTCGCCACCCTCGGTCTTCCTCTGGCGGCATTGATCGGCGGGCTGCTCACCGCCATCGCGATCTACACCCTCGCCTGGCGCAAGGGCGTCGACGGATTCCGCCTCATTCTGGTCGGCATCGCCGTCAACGCCATGCTCACCGCGGTGATCGGCTGGCTGCTGATCAGCGCCGACATCAACGACGTCTCCCGTGCTCAGGTCTGGCTCAACGGGTCACTCAACGGAGCGGACTGGTCCGCGGTCTGGCCGGTGGCCATCGCGGTCGTCCTCGTCGGCGGCGGCACCGTCGTCGCGACGTTCACGCTGGGTGCCCTGAGACTCGGCGACGACAACGCACGATCGCTCGGGGTTCGTCTGCAACACAGTCAGGCCATGATGCTGCTCGCGGCCGTCGCACTCGCCGCGATCGCCACCGCCGCCGCGGGACCCATCGGATTCGTGGCGCTCGCCGCTCCCCAAATAGCGCTGAGGGTGCTGCGAACGCCCGGCCCGCCGATCATCGCGTCGGCACTTCTCGGGGGACTGCTGGTCGTGGCAAGCGATCTGATCGCGCGCACGATTCTGCCGGTGGAACTCCCGGTCGGCATCGTCACCTCGGCCCTCGGTGGACCGTTCCTGCTCTACCTACTCGTTCGCAGTAACCGAAAGGCCTCCGTATGACCACCAGCCACACCTCGCGTCTGATCGCGAACGATCTGAGCCTCGGGTACGGCGACCGCACCATCGTCGAACACCTCGATCTCGAGATTCACACCGGTGTCATCACCACGGTCATCGGACCCAACGGCTGCGGAAAGTCGACGCTGTTGCGTTCGCTCGGCCGTCTGCTCAAGCCCAAGGCCGGCAGCGTGATGCTCGACGGTCGGGCGATCTCGTCGATGAAGACCAAAGAGGTGGCCCGCACCCTCGGAATGCTGCCTCAGGCGCCCACTGCTCCCGAAGGACTGACCGTCGCAGATCTCGTGTCACGCGGTCGTCACCCCCACCAATCGTGGATCCGGCAGTGGAGCTCGGACGACGAGGCAGAGGTGGCGAACGCACTCGAACTGACCGGAATCAGCGACCTCGCCGACAGACCCGTCGACGAATTGTCCGGTGGCCAAAGACAACGCGCCTGGATCTCGATGGCACTGGCCCAGGGCACCGACATCCTGCTGCTCGACGAGCCGACCACCTATCTCGATCTGGCGCACTCCATCGAGGTCCTGGATCTCGTCGACCGCCTGCACGACGAACTCGGCCGCACCATCGTCATGGTCCTGCACGATCTGAACCTGGCAATCAGGTACAGCGACCGGTTGATCGTGATGAAGCAGGGCCGGATCGTCACCTCGGGCAGGCCACAGGACGTCATCTCCGAGCAGCTGCTGCTCGACGTGTTCGGCCTCGAAGCCGCCGTGATAGACGACCCGATGTCCGATCGTCCGCTCATCGTTCCGATCGGCACCCGCCACGTGTACGGGTCGGTCGGTGGACCCGTCCGGGCCGAGAGTCGCGCCGCCGCAGGGGCTTCCACCGAGCGGTAGCGCGGGCTCTCACCGCTCGATCATCGTGCGTACCAGCTTGACACCCTGACCGATCGACACGTCGGGCAGATACGCCCGGCCGATCGCATTTCCGATGCTGGGCAAAGCGGCCGGATCCGCGAAGGTCATGTGCATCGGTTCGTAGCGAGGCTGGAACTTCGACTTGAACGCCAGTAGGGAACGGAATCCGTAGACGGGTTCGAGGGTGCGTCCGAGGACGTCGAGCAACCGCTCGAGCAGCCCCGACAGCGTGGACTGCTCGGCGCTGGAGACGTGTTCGGGTTGCTTCTCGTCGACCTTGGCCAGGGGTGCGCCCGAGAGGCTGAGGAATCGGGCGCCTTCCTGTTCGAGCAGCAGGGCCGCCGATGCGATGAGGAATTCCATCGTGGGCCGGAAGCCCTCGGATCTGCGTCTCATGAAGTCGAGCGTCCATCCGACGATGACGCCGTCCTCGTACACCGGCATCCACGAGGTCACGCCGTGCACGGTCCGGTTCTCGTCGACGGCGATCAGGCACCGCACGTTCTCGTCGTCGACCTCCTCGAGACCGCCGAGAGTGAAGCCCATCTCGGGCATACCCTTGTCCGCGACCCATTCCTCCGAGATCGCAGTGATCTGGTCCGTGATCGCCAGCGGGGCAGAAGGAAAGCGGATCCACTCGGCGACGACGCCGGCTTTCTTCGCTCTGTTCAGCGCAGTCCGCACGTCCTGGAATCGCTTGCCGGTGAACGCAATGCCGTCGAGGTCCAGAACCGTTTCCTCACCGACCTGGATTCCTCCCCAACCGAGAGAGTCGGTGATGCGGCGGACGTCGGGGGTGACGGAGTAGAAGCACGGGATCCACCCGTTCTCGGACGCGAACTCGGCGAACTCGACGACGTTGTCCCGCAGGGACTCCCGCGGACCGACGGGATCCCCGGTGGTCAGTGCGACGCCGGAGATGACGCGGTAGGCGACGTAGCTGCGACCGTCGGAACCGAACCAGTACTTGTTGCCGCGCCACGTCGTCATCCACGACAGAGCGGACCCGCTGCTCGACATCAGCAAAGCGCGCGCACGTTCGGCGGCGTCGGTCTCGGTGCCGTACACCGGGGTGAGGAAGGTACTCGCAGCGAGCACGCAGACCACCACCCAGAACACCACGCCGGTCCACTCGAAGAGCAGGGTCGTCGGCGTGCTCTGCGGGAGCAGGGCAGGTTCGAGCCATTGCAGGTAGACCGGGGGAACCAGTCGTTGCGGGAAGTCCACCAGCAATCCGCCGAAGGACGGTGAATCGGCGAAGCCGTCGCGGGCCAGATATCCACCGATCGAGTAGATCAGGGCGAGTCCGACCGCCACTCCGACCACCGAGGCCGCCCATCGACGGTAGGTACCCGAAGGTGCCGAGACGTCGAAGAACTTGCGCGTGACGATCAGGACCAGCAACACGATCAGTGGCAGCAGGAACGGCACCGCAGTGCGGTACGCCGTCGGCGATTCCAATCCGTAGAACAGGGACTGGTCGTCACCGGACTCGAGGAACCGGATTGCGAAGTTGGCCACCGACAGTGCGAGCAGAATTCCCTGCGAGACCACCGCCATCGCCCACGCGAAACGCCTGCCTCGACGCAGGCCGTCACTGACCACGAGCAGGAACAGGGACGGCATGATGCTCAGGATCGTCGGACCGACTCCCCCGAGTCTGAGATCGAGCAGACCACGACGGCATTCGACCGGGTCGGTGGTCGCGTCGGCGCAGATTTCGCGCACCTCCGCCGCCGTGTACGGAACCCCCCGCACCACATCACGAAGTACCGCGAACGGCCCGACAGCGTTGGGGCTCAGGGCCGCCAGTACCGGACCGAGGGCGCTCGCAGCGACAATCAATGCAACCAGCACCCGTCCTTCGCGTCGGGTACCCGCCAGTCGAGGGCCACGCGCCGATCGGCCGACGATCCATGGGCCCACGATCAAGCCGATCACCGCCGCGGCGAGCCGAACGACGTCCTGCAGGTGTCCACCGAACAATGCCAACGTCACCAGCAAGGCCAGCACGCCGACGCGGATTCGCCTGCGCCACAACGTATCCATTCGCGAGGTCGCGACCAGGACCACACCGAAGATCCAAGTCGTCGGGCCCACAGCGGTTCCGACGTGCAACCGGAATCCCCAGTCCGCGTCGAAGGTCTTGGCCAGAACCGCGAGACCGAGGCCGAACAACGAACCGGCCACCTGCGTCACGAACGCCGCGACGGCGAAGCGACGGGATCCG
>NZ_NOZF01000190.1:35046-45621 GCF_002258565.1 Rhodococcus sp. 05-2254-6 | reverse complement strand
GTTCGGGGCCCTCGCGGCGGTCAGCTTTCCCGTCGCATTCCTGGTGTCGGCGGTCTTCCCCGCACTCTCCGTGCCGATCGTCCCCGACGATCCACGTCCCGAGAGTCCCGACGAGAGGGCCGACAGTCCCGAAAAGAATTCCGACCGCGTCGGCTGATTCAGCACGGTGGGGATGTCCGGAAACACGAAATGCCACGGTGGCCGGTCGGCCTACCGTGGCATTCGTGTCGGTTCGGTTAGAGGCAAGCGGCGATTCGTGCGCCGATCTCTTTCGTCGACGCAGTCGTGGTTCCCCGCTCGGCGAGGTCCGCTGCGACAGCGGCTTCCACACGCGCCGCTCCTGCCGCGTCGCCGAGATGATCGAGTAGCAGCGACACCGACAGGATGGCAGCGGTCGGATCGGCCTTCTGCTGCCCTGCGATGTCGGGAGCGCTGCCGTGCACGGGCTCGAACATGCTCGGATTGGTACCGGTCGCATCGATGTTTCCGCTTGCGGCCAAACCGATTCCACCGGTCACCGCCGCCGAGAGGTCGGTCACGATGTCGCCGAACAGATTGTCGGTGACGATGACGTCGAACCGGCCCGGGTCGGTCACGAGGTGAATCATCGCGGCATCGATGTGCTGGTACGCGACCTCGACGTCCGGGAACTCCGCCGCGACCTCGTCCACTGTGCGAGCCCAGAGGCTGCCAGCGAAGGTGAGCACATTGGTCTTGTGCAGCAGCGTCAGATGCTTGCGCCGCGTCAGCGCCCGCTCGAAACCGTTGCGCACCACCCGTTCGACGCCGTAGCGGGTGTTGACACTGACCTCGGTGGCCACCTCGTGCGGCGTGCCGACGCGAAGCGCTCCACCGTTTCCGGTGTACGGACCTTCGGTGCCCTCACGCACGACCACGACGTCGATCTGCTTGTCACCGGCCAACGGCCCGACCACTCCGGGGTACAGCTTGGCCGGGCGCAGATTGATGTGGTGATCGAGCTCGAACCGAGCTCGCAACAACAGTCCACGCTCGAGCACGCCGCTGGGCACCGACGGATCTCCGATGGCTCCCAACAGAATTGCGTCGTGCTCACGCAGTTCCGTCAACACCGAGTCCGGCAGCAGTTCTCCGGTTGCGTTGTAGCGACGAGCACCGAGGTCGTACTCGGTCTTCTCGGCTCCGGGTGCGACCACGTCGAGCACGGCGAGCGCCTCGGTGACGACCTCGGGTCCGATTCCGTCCCCGGCGATGACGGCCAGCTTCATCTCACTCCTCGTGATTGTTCGACTTCGTTCGATCGACTGCGAGCGATGCTCAGGACAGGTCGACCAGCTCGATGGTGGACGCGCCGACCGCCGATGCGATGCTCGCGCTCAGCTCGTCCGGAACGTCCTTGTCGACGCGCAGCAGAATCGTTGCACCGTCGCCCTCGGAGTCCTGGCTCAGGGCGGCGGCCTGGATGTCGATGCCGGCATCGCCGAGCAGGGTGCCGATCCGGCCGAGGCTGCCGGGCTGATCCGCGTAGTTGACGATCAGGTTCTTGCCCTCGGCACGGAGGTCGAAGTTGCGACCGTTGATGTTGACGATCTTCTCGACCTGCGTGGTGCCGGTCAGCGTGCCCGCGACGTTGAGCACCGAACCGTCGCCGTAGACGGCGCGAATGTCGACGACGCTGCGGTGGTTCTCGCTCTCGGAGGCTGTGGTGACCTCGGCGGTGACGCCACGCTCCTCGGCGAGCGAGGGGGCGTTGACGAACGTGACCGCGTCCTCGATGACGGCGGAGAAGAGTCCGCGCAGCGCCGAGAGCTTGAGGATCTCGACGTCCTCGGTGGCGAGTTCGCCGCGAACGTCGACCGACAGCGAGGTGGGAAGTTCGGTGGACAGAGCGCCGAGCAGCACACCCTGCTTGCGCACGATCTCGAGCCACGGGGAGACCTCCTCGCCCACGGCACCACCCTTGACGTTGACGGCGTCGGGCACGAATTCGCCTGCGAGAGCGAGCAGTACGGACTTGGCGACATCGGTGCCCGCGCGGTCCTGGGCCTCGGTGGTCGACGCGCCGAGGTGCGGGGTGACGACGACCTGAGGCAGCTCGAACAGCGGGCTGTCGGTGCACGGCTCGGAGGCGTACACGTCGATTCCCGCGGCGAAGACGTGGCCGGAGGTGATGGCGTCGGCCAGGGCCTGCTCGTCGACCAGTCCACCGCGAGCGGCGTTGACGACGATGACACCGGGCTTGGTCTTGGCGAGGGCTTCCTTGCCGATGATTCCCTTGGTCTCCGGGGTCTTCGGCAGGTGAACCGAGAACATGTCGGCACGCTCGAGCAGCTCGTCCAGGCTCACCAGTTCGATGCCGAGCTGGGCGGCGCGGGCGGCCGAGACGTAGGGGTCGTAGGCGATGATGTGGGTCTCGAATGCGGCCAGGCGCTGCGCGAACAGCTGACCGATGCGGCCGAGTCCGACGACGCCGACGGTCTTGCCGAATATCTCGACACCGTTGAACTTGCTGCGCTTCCACTCGTGCTGACGCAGGGTGGCGTCGGCGGCGGGAATCTGGCGCGCGGCCGACAGCAACAGCGTCACCGCATGCTCGGCAGCGGTGTGGATGTTGGAGGTCGGGGCGTTGACGACGAGGACACCGCGCTCGGTGGCTGCAGGTACGTCGACGTTGTCCAGGCCGACACCGGCGCGGGCGACGATCTTGAGCTTGGTTCCGGCGGCCAGAACCTCTGCGTCGACCGTGGTCGCGGAACGCACCAGGATCGCGTCGGCCTCGGGAACCGCGGCGAGCAGCGCGGGGCGATCCGGGCCGTCGACCCAACGGACCTCGACGCCGTCGCCCAATGCCTCGACGGTGGACGGCGCAAGTTTGTCGGCGATCAGAACGACAGGACGGCCTGGCTGGCTCACGTGAAAAACTCCCTATGTCGGTTCGAGACTGTTGTCGATGAAAATTCGGAGCTGGTGCAGCAGAAACAGTTTAGAGGCCGGAGACGTCGAGCTGCGACGCCACCTGGTGCACGCACCGAAGGGCACCCCTACCGATGCAGGGGTGCCCTTCGATCAGCATGCGTGCGAACGTGATTCGATGAGAATCAAGCCGTTTCGGTGATCGGGCGATCGACCCAGCTCATCAGGTCGCGCAGCTTCTTGCCGGTGACCTCGATGGGGTGCTCGGCGTTGGCCTTGCGCAGGCCTTCGAGCTCGGTGTTGCCGTTCTCGACGTTGGCGACCAGGCGACGGGTGAACTCACCCGACTGGATGTCGGCCAGGATGGCCTTCATGCGCTCCTTGGTGCCTGCGTCGATCACGCGCGGGCCCGAGAGGTAGCCACCGAACTCCGCGGTGTCGGACACCGAGTAGTTCATCCGAGCGATGCCGCCCTCGTACATGAGGTCGACGATGAGCTTGAGCTCGTGCAGCACCTCGAAGTACGCCATCTCGGGCGCGTAGCCGGCCTCGACCATGACCTCGAAGCCCGTCTTGACGAGCTCCTCGGTGCCACCGCACAGCACGGCCTGCTCGCCGAAGAGGTCGGTCTCGGTCTCTTCCTTGAACGTGGTCTTGATGACGCCTGCGCGCGTTCCACCGATGCCCTTGGCCCAGGACAGGGCCAGTGCCTGACCTTCGCCCTTGGGGTCCTGGTCGATGGCGATGAGCGCGGGAACACCCTTGCCGTCGACGAACTGGCGACGCACGAGGTGGCCGGGGCCCTTGGGTGCGACCATGCCGACGGTGACGAACTCCGGAGCCTTGATCAGGTCGAAGTGGATGTTGAGACCGTGGCCGAAGAACAGCGCGTCGCCGTCCTTCAGGTTGGGCTCGATCTCCTCGGAGAAGATCTTGGCCTGCGCGGTATCGGGTGCGAGCACCATGATCACGTCGGCCCATTCGGACACCTCGGCGGGAGTGCCGACCTTCAGGCCCTGCTCCTCCGCCTTGGCGCGGGACTTCGAGCCCGCTGCCAGGCCGATGCGCACATCGACACCGGAGTCGCGCAGGCTCAGCGAGTGCGCGTGGCCCTGGCTTCCGTAACCGATCACAGCGACCTTGCGGCCCTGAATGATCGACAGATCAGCATCGTCGTCGTAGAACATCTCGACTGCCACTGTTTGTAACCTTTCCTCTTCGATTTCGCTGAAAATCACGTCCGTCGCTCAGCGCGACGCTGTGATCGATTTCGGTCCACGTCCGACGGCAACGACTCCCGACTGAACTATTTCTCGAATTCCATAGGGGTCCAACATCTTCAACAACGCATCGAGCTTCGAGCGGGTGCCCGTCGCCTCGACCGTCACGGCCTCGGGAGACACGTCGATCACCTTGGCGCGGAACAGGTTCACCGTTTCGATGACCTCACTGCGCACACTGGCGTCGGCGCGGACCTTGATCAGCACCAACTCGCGAGCCACCGAGGAGTCGTCGTCCTGCTCGACGATCTTGATGACGTTGATGAGCTTGTTGAGCTGCTTGGTCACCTGTTCGAGCGGGAATTCGTCGACGGTCACCACGATCGTCATCCGCGAGATCTCGGGAATCTCGGTGCCGCCGACGGCAAGCGAGGAGATGTTGAATCCACGGCGCGAGAACAGCGCGGCGACGCGGGCCAGCACACCTGGCTTGTCCTCGACGAGGACGCTGAGGGTATGGCTCGTGCTCACTTGTCGGTGCCTTTCACGTCGTCGATCTGCGGGTGCGGGGCCTGCTCGCGCTCCATGGCCTCGTCGAGGCCGGGCTCGCTGCCCACGGTCTCGTCCTCGTCGAACAGCGGACGGATTCCGCGGGCGGCCATGATCTCGTCGTTGCCCGTTCCGGCAGCGACCATCGGCCACACCTGCGCGTCGGCTCCGACGATGAAGTCGATGACGACCGGACGATCGTTGATCGCTCGCGCCTGCGCGATCACCGCATCGACGTCCTCTTCCCGCTCGCACCGCAGCCCGACGCAACCGAGCGCCTCGGCGAGCTTCACGAAATCGGGAATGCGGACGGCACCGTGGGTACCGAGGTTGGTGTTGGAGTAGCGCTCTTCGTAGAACAGGGTCTGCCACTGACGGACCATGCCGAGGTTGCCGTTGTTGATGAGCGCGACCTTGATCGGGATGCCCTCGACCGCACAGGTCGCGAGTTCCTGGTTGGTCATCTGGAAGCATCCGTCACCGTCGATGGCCCACACCTCGGCGTCGGGGAGGCCCCTCTTGGCACCCATTGCGGCCGGGACCGCGTACCCCATCGTGCCGAGGCCACCCGAGTTGAGCCACGTGCGCGGCTTCTCGTAGTTGATGAACTGCGCGGCCCACATCTGGTGCTGACCGACGCCGGCGCAGTAGATCGCGTCGGGTCCGGCGAACTTGCCGACCGAGCTGATGACGAACTCCGGGGACATCGATCCGTCGGCCGGGCGGTCGTAGCTCAGCGGGTAGGTCTTGCGGATGCCGTTCAGGTAGACCCACCACTGCTCGAGGTCGAGCGTGGTTCCGGTCGCGCGGTCCGCCCGCAGCGCCTCGATGAGCTCGGTGATGACCTCACGGCAGTCGCCGACGATCGGCACGTCCGCGTAGCGGTTCTTGCCGATCTCGGCAGGGTCGATGTCGGCGTGGATGACCTTGGCATCGGGGGCGAAGGACGAGAGCTGACCGGTGACGCGGTCGTCGAACCGGGCACCGAGCGTGATCAGCAGATCGCTCCGCTGCAACGCGGCCACCGCGGCGACGGTCCCGTGCATACCCGGCATTCCCAGGTTCTGATTGTGCGAGTCGGGGAACGCGCCGCGAGCCATCAGAGTGGTCACGACCGGAATTCCGGTCAGTTCGGCGAGCTCGAGCAGTTCCGCCGAGGCGTCGGCCTTGATGACGCCGCCGCCCACGTACAGCACCGGCTGCTTGGCGTCGGCGATGTAGCGGGCTGCTTCGCGGACCTGCTTGCCGTGCGGCTTGGTGACCGGACGGTATCCGGGCAGACGCATCTCCGGCGGCCACGAGAACGTGGTCTGTGCCTGCAGCACGTCCTTGGGGATGTCGACGAGCACGGCACCGGGACGGCCGGAGGAGGCGATGTAGAAGGCCTCGGCCATGATGCGCGGGATGTCGGCACCGTCGGTGATGAGGAAGTTGTGCTTGGTGACCGGCATCGTGATACCCGAGATGTCGGCTTCCTGGAAGCCGTCCGTCCCGATCAGACTGCGGGCGACCTGACCGGTGATCGCGACGACCGGAACCGAATCCATCTGAGCGTCGGCGAGTGGGGTCACGAGGTTGGTCGCGCCGGGACCGGACGTCGCCATGCAGACGCCGACCTTGCCGGTCGCCTGGGCGTAGCCCGTCGCGGCGTGACCGGCACCCTGCTCGTGGCGCACCAGAATGTGGCGCACCTTCACGGAGTCGAAGAGCGGGTCGTAGACCGGGAGAACCGCGCCACCGGGAATGCCGAATACGGTGTCGACGTCGAGTTCTTCGAGGGCCCGAACGACCGACTGTGCGCCGGTGACCTTCTCCGGTGCGACGTGGCGTCGCGAACCGTTGGTCGCCGCTTCTGCGGACGGGCTGGTCGACGGGCTGGAGGCTGTCCCCGACTTACGGGTCGTGGGCCCTGGGCGTGCGGTTGGTGCGCTCACTGATTGCTTCCTCAGGAATGTGAAATTGCTGGGCGATCTCTGGGCAAGAAAAAACCCCCGTCAGCGTGAGCTGTACGAGGGTGGCGCGTCGATGCGAGTTTGAACAACCGGCTCAGGCGTTGACGCGCCGGCCGATTACGAGTATCCAATTCCGCTTCACGCGCTCGACGGTAGGCGCGCGCACAGGGAAGAGTCAAACTCGTCACGACGCAATCCCATTATGTGAGATCGCGTAGATGCAATGCGAAGATGAATGGGTGTCGTCTTCGCAGCAGTCCGAACCACCTCGGCCATCATCCCACACCGCACCCGAGTCACCGAACGGTGCCGAGGGAGCGCAACCATCGAGAACCCAGGTCATCCGAGTCCCGCGCCTCGCGCTCCTCGGCGTCGGCCTGCTGCTGTTCGGCACCGGACTGACTGCCGCCAGCTGGCCCGCGGCCATGGGATGGCTGCTGATCCTGCCGATCGTCGCGGGCATCTGGGTGTTTCGAGTGCGCACGGTCATCTCTCCCGAGGCGATCACGGCTCGACGGTTCGTGGGTTCGGATGTGATCGCGTGGGAATCGGTGGCGGGTCTGCACTTCCCGGATCGCCGCTGGGCGCGGGTGGTCCTGACCGACAAGAGCGAGAAGTCGTTGCCGCTGGTGCGATTCGATCTGCTCCCCCAACTCGCCGTGGCCAGCGGCGGCCGGATCACCGACCCCTATGCCGCTGCAGCAGCCGCGGCCGAGGCCGAAGCTCGAGACCTCGAGGACGGCGAGAACGGCGACGAACAGGCAGCGAAGGAGCAGTAGTCGGCGGCGAGTAACCTCGTCGATGCGAGAAACCGCTGCAACGAACGAGGACAACGCACTATGCCGCCGCTACGCTCACGGGTCACCACTGTCGGACGCAATGCCGCGGGCGCGCGCTCGCTGTGGCGCGCCACCGGAATGACCGATTCGGATTTCGGAAAGCCCATCGTCGCCATCGCGAACTCGTACACCCAGTTCGTCCCCGGCCACGTGCACCTGAAGAACGTCGGCGAGATCGTCGCCGACGCCGTCCGGGCGGCAGGCGGAGTTCCCCGGGAGTTCCACACCATCGCCGTCGACGACGGGATCGCCATGGGCCACGGCGGCATGCTGTACTCGCTGCCCAGCCGCGAGATCATCGCCGACTCCGTCGAGTACATGGCGAATGCGCACACCGCCGACGCGCTCGTCTGTATATCCAACTGCGACAAGATCACTCCCGGCATGCTCAATGCGGCGATGCGCCTGAACATCCCGGCCGTGTTCGTCTCCGGTGGACCGATGGAGGCGGGCAAGGCCGTGGTCGTCGACGGCGTCGCGCAGGCACCGACCGACCTGATCACCGCGATCTCCGCCAGTGCCAACGACGCCGTGTCCGAGGCAGGCCTCGACGAGGTCGAGCGCAGCGCGTGCCCCACGTGCGGCTCGTGCTCGGGCATGTTCACGGCGAACTCGATGAACTGCCTCACCGAGGCGCTCGGCCTGGCCCTGCCCGGCAACGGCTCCACCCTGGCCACTCATCAGGCCCGTCGAGCACTGTTCACGCGTGCCGGCACCACCATCGTCGAGGCCGCTCTGAAGTACTACCGCGACGAGGACGAATCCGTACTCCCCCGCAACATCGCAACTCCGGCCGCGTTCCGCAACGCGATGGCTCTCGACGTGGCGATGGGAGGGTCGACCAACACGGTGCTGCACACCCTCGCCGCCGCACAGGAGGGCGAGGTCGACTTCGACCTGGACACCATCGACGCCATCAGCCGTAAGGTTCCGTGCTTGTCGAAGGTCTCCCCCAACTCCGATTACCACATGGAAGACGTGCACCGCGCCGGCGGAATCCCGGCCCTCCTCGGTGAACTGCGGCGCGCGAACCTCCTCGAAACCGACGTCTCGACCGTGCACACGAAGAGCTTCGAGGAATGGCTCGACACGTGGGACATTCGATCCGGCAAGGCGTCCGCCGAGGCCGTCGAGTTGTTCCACGCCGCCCCGGGTGGTGTGCGCACCGTCGAACCGTTCTCCACGGGAAACCGCTGGTCCTCGCTCGACACCGACGCCGCAGGCGGCTGCATCCGCGATCTCGAACATGCCTACACGGTCGAGGGTGGCCTGGTGGTACTGCGCGGCAACATCGCCGTCGACGGTGCGATCCTCAAGACCGCAGGCATCGACGAGGAGCTGTTCTCCTTCCAGGGTCCGGCACTGGTCGTCGAGTCGCAGGAAGAAGCCGTCTCGGCCATCCTGCAGAAGAAGATTCGGCCCGGCGATGTGCTGGTCGTTCGCTACGAGGGCCCCAAGGGCGGTCCGGGCATGCAGGAGATGCTGCACCCGACGGCCTTCCTCAAGGGTGCCGGTCTGGGCAAGGTCTGCGCACTGATCACCGATGGCCGCTTCTCCGGCGGAACGTCGGGACTGTCCATCGGACACATTTCCCCCGAGGCCGCTGCCGGCGGTGTGATCGGGCTCGTGGAGAACGGTGACCAGGTCTGGATCGACGTCGCGACTCGCACCCTCGAGATCCTCGTCGACGAGGAGACCCTCGAGACGCGGCGAGCGAAGATGAACGCGTCCGAGCGACCGTGGCAGCCGGTCGACCGTCAGCGCACGGTCACCACCGCTCTGCGCGCCTACGCGGCGTTGGCGACATCGGCGGACAAGGGTGCTGTTCGCTACGTCCCCTGAGGGTGAAACGCACGTGAGCGGAACGTCGTAGCAGGCTACGAGGTTCCGCTCACGTGGTCTGGACGGTATCCGGAGTCAGCGGACGACGGGGTTGGCCCCGTTGAGGAAGATCCAGATGCACACGCCCGCGGCGATACCGACGACGAGTGCGAGGAACGAACCGATCCGCGGCCGGGTGGCCCATCCGCGTCGGCCGTCGAATGCGATCTTGCCCGGGCCCGTGAGGATGATCGCGGCAGCGGCGAAGCCGAGAACCGTCTCGTACTCCACGCCGCCGGTGCCCGAGAACTGCAGTCCGGGCTCGACGGCTTGCTTGAAGCACCAGGCGTTGATGATCGTGGCGAGCACAGCGGCACCTGCCAGTGGTGTTGCCAGACCCAGGATCAGCAGCGCGCCGCCGAGGGTTTCGCCTGCCGCGGCCGCGATCGCGAGGATCTCCGAGTAGCGGAATCCGGAAGTCTCCAGCAGGTTCTGAAATCCGTCGAGGCCGGGGCCGTTCCACAGTCCCACGAGCTTCTGCAGTCCGTGACCGAGAAACACCGCGCCGATGGTGACGCGAAGGATGAACAGGCCCAGGTCGGTGCTGCCGCGGCGCGCGGGAACCTCGACGGTCTCCGTACGAATCTCCGGCTCGGACGCGACTGCTGCTGCCGGAGCCGCGGCAGCGGTGGTGCCCAGATACTCGGTGGAGCGATCGGAGTACGCACTCGACGACGTCTTGTCGGAGGCCGACGGGCCGTCGGTCGGCGAATCGGCAAAGGCCGACGGGCGATATGCCTGCATCTTCTCCGTCGGCTGTGCATCGGCCGAGCGTGCATCGGACGAGGACGAGTGCGGAAAGTCGAGTTCGTCGTCGGTTCGTGGCAGTCGGTCCGAACGCTGAGCGCCGAACGCCGTGGTCGGCGCACCCGAGGTGTCGGTGCGGTCGGACGCCGGCGTCTCGGTGGTGGAGCGCGAGGAGGGTGGAATCTTCTCCGTGGGATTGTCGTACGGACTTTCGGCCGGTTCGTACGACGTATCCGGCCGGTTGGGGTCGCGCGGTGTATCGGTCACCTCTCCACACTAGAGCCGAAGTGCGCTCCTCACCGACGTTGACGCTCACGGCCGCGTGGCGAGTCTCCCTCGGCGTTCCGTACCGTTCGAAGCATGAAGCCGGTCGGAGCGTCGCCACGAACTGCAACCGCTGCCGTCGTCGCCCTGACGATGACCGCTGCCCTGCTCGCCGGGTGCGCCCACCTCCGGCGCAGGAGTGAACGGCGACGCATTCGAGTCGTCGAATCG